>PKCQ01000006.1 GCA_002862265.1 Planctomycetaceae bacterium
AAAACTCCATCTGGAAGACCAGCTTCTTTCAATAATTCAGCAACAGTGACATCGTCAGGCTGAAAGACGTACTTTGCATTGGAGTCAATCGCTGTGTGGCCCATATGCTGACCAGTCCACAAGCCCAAACGTGAAGGGCGACAAACGGTGCAGCATGCGTAGTAACTCGTCAGCTTCATGCCCTCAGCGGCCATGCGATCCAGATTCGGCGTCTGAATGACTTTCTGGTCGAAACAACCGAGATCACCATAGCCCAAGTCGTCGACCATGATGTAGATCAAATTCGGCTGCTTCTGAGGCGTCGCTGACTGAGCACAACAAAACGGGCTAACCTGCGAGGCGGAGAGCATTCCGGCCAAGCAAAGAAGAAATGTCTGAGAGAATCGCATCACCAAGCTCCTGTTCGACTGAAGAACAACAGGAGGGATTCTACCACAGCCACCAGTGGCCGGTTTGCAGGACGTAGATTGCCAACACAAGATTACTAACTGCGTGAGCAACCACGCATTGCCAAAGATCTTTCTTCCAGTAGAGCAACCCATTGATCAGCAAACAGTAGCTCGCTGCAGCAAGCCACTCTGGATGCGCAACTGTAAACATCAACACCACGATCGCACAAGAATGATGCGTGTACTCGCCGAGCTTGATCTCCTCCCACTCAGGATCAATGAGCCATCGCAGCAAGAACCCTCGCCAGAATAGCTCCTCGGCAATCGGCACCAAGACTGCGATACCGACCAATCTCACAGCGATGAAAGACCAGACTTGGAACCCTGCACTCAGGTGTTCAAAGGGGTTATAACCGACTCGCTCAGCTGGCTCGACTCTTTCCCGCAGAAAATCGGGCAATAGTCCAGTCAGTTGCTTCTCAAGATGCAGGTGACAAAGCACAATCCAGAGGGCTATGCCAACTAATCCCACCGCCACACCCCAGCCGACGCGGAAGTGTGGTTTCAGAATTTGCTTTCCCCGCAGCAAATAAAGAATCGAACCACCAACTACAACTGCTACGACCGTGTAGCAGATCGGGTAATTCTCATCACCAAACGTGGCAATGAATGCTGTGCCCAGCAAGTAGAGGACGAACGGAATGACGTAGGTTGGAGCCACAGATTCTGTAGAAGTTTATTCCTAGTCGACTATGTGACGGTTCATATTAGTAACGGACAACATGTCCGAGTCGTCGACTTCTTCATTCAGTCGGATCAGACCCAATTCCTGTGTTGGCGAAGATCCAGAAGACTGGAAGCGAGCATAACCACTGAATTGTACTGGTCCAGAGGTAGATCCTGTGAAGCCCGTAGAAAGCCTCGTCCTCCAACACCGCAAACTTTTGAGCATCAAGCATGCTATCCAAACGTTGATGCAGCCAAATCAGCGTCAAACAGCTGAGTCCGATCAAAATCGTGCAGACTATCAAGCAGCGATTGGCGGCTGTGCTTCGATGACTTAGCGAGACAACAATATCCCAGGTGAGCAGAAGTACGGTGACCAGCACGGAAAGATTGAGGATACGAGTGACCAGTTGCGTCACAAATCCTTGAGTGTTCGCTCCAATTACGCTGGTTCCAGCTGGAACAACCACGCCCGCATAGAATAGAAAGCCACCAAAGGAGACTGCGAGCGTTAAGAAAACCAGAAACCGCCGAAACTGATCTGCCCCGCGCTGCCGTATCAACGTTCTCGCTTCCCTTCGTTTGCTGGAGGACTCGCCCGCCTGTGGCGAACTAATGCTTGTGCTGCTCGTAGTGCTGACGCAAAAGATCTTTGCCGTAGTCATTGCCGTTGGGCGTGCGAACGACGGTGTGAATGTGCTCACGAGTCGGCGCGTTCGAACGAAAGGGTGCAACTCGGCGTTGGTGATCGAATTCGATCAAAATTACAGGACTGTGAACGCGATAGTAGTAAACACTTTTCTCAGTCGCGCCGCCAATCCACGCAAAGTAGGTGCCGTCGAGATGCTTCTCAACTTCTGACATTTTCACCTTGGCATGACCTGCTTCCATGTTGCCAACATATTCTTCGACGAGTGACATGAAAGCTTGCTTTTGCTCTTTACTTAAGCTGTTGCATCGCAGTCCGGCGTAATCTAGCTTGATATTGTCCTTGTAAGCTTCCGACAGATTGTGATTGCCTGACTTATCTTTTATCAGGATGGCGTCGACCTGCTGGTTTTGCGAGAGAGATTGCATGAACGTCAAGCCCTTGTCTTGCTCGTCTTGCATGACAATTGTGCCTTTGAACTTTCCAGCCTTGGCCTCAACCGGCTCCGAGCCCATGAACACCGGACTCATCACAACTTGATCGCCGAGTACGAAGTAGTTGATGACCACGTGGTGCCCGTCTAGCTGCCAGCCCCAGGGTTTCTCAGTCGAAGGCTCGCCCATAATCGTGATCCAATACAACCACTCGCCGTATTCGTTGAAATTATTGGCAAGCTCAGCAAGCGTACCATTGAGCTTCATGATGTCTCTTGTCTTCTTCAGTCCTCTAGCGCTAAGTGCCGATGACATCATCGCAAACGCAGCTTCGCGTTGTGCTTCAGACATTTCGTTGAACCCAACGCCTTGGCGGTTATAAAAATGGCGATTGTCCCACAACCGCCATTCGATATCGTCGACCGGAAAGGTCGTCTTTTCTCGCTGAGGTCCGGATAGGCTCGCCAAGAACTTTTTCGCCGACTTTACGACTGGCTCGGTCGATACGCCTGATGACTCGACCGCGAACAGACCATCTTGCTTGCCCTTCGATGTCACTACGCCCACAAATGGTTGTTTGGCCATTTCGGGGCCGCGCCTTCCGCCGCGACCTCCCGGTCGTCCTCGTTGCTGCGAAATGACTACGGCGGCCATCGACATACAGATCAAGCTTGCAAGACAACAAATGATGAATTGACTCTTGTGACTTCGCATGGCGATCTTCCCCAGAGGTATGAGACGACTTGGCAGCAGTTTAGCAGAAATACCGGACTTGGATTAGATTCCGAAACTGCTTCGAGAAATGGATGAGATTGGTCAAAGAACCATTGCTCGCGGTATGTCCATCACCCGGACCGCCATCGGCCAGGCTGAGGACAAGAAAGTCGGCGCGCGCGGCTGAACGCTGAAAACGAACTCCTCGCCTCACAACCCGTGATCACTCTCGCACCACCTCAAAAATCTCGACGCGATCTGTAGGAAAAGGATGTTGCATAGGTCTCAGAACCCCCGCTTCTACCATCGCTTTGAAGTCAGACTGAACAGGCCAATCACTGAAGCCATAGTTACCGGGACTGCGGTAGCGTTCGATCTCGTACCAATCGACCATAACATGGGTCACACCGTTGGCATGAAGATTCTCCCGTTGCTTCTCCGACGCTTGGTCACGGAGCCAACTTTCTCCCGGTGCATCGTTGAAGCAAGTGCTGTAGATAATCGGGACTCGGTACAAGAAGGCCTTGACCTCACCAATGCACAGCAGATTGTCCTCAGCACTTAAGTTGCGATTTATCCACGCCATCGTTGGATTGACAGCACCGTCGGGAGTCTCCTCTAAAGTTTCGCGCTCAAACTGCGCCAACGGAACGAAAATGCGACAGTCCGTCGGGCCAATTCCGGCCAGCACAGCTAAACCACCAACGCAAATCCAAAGCGACATGGCGAAAATAGCCAATGATGACGAGCTGACCCGTGCCGTCCACATTGCGCCCTTGCTGGCAAGAATCGCGATGAAAGGTACCGCTGGTAGCCAGAACCGATCAATCCGATGCGTCACAAGCCACCACAGCCCAAAAATCCAAATGACGAAGATCAACCAAAGCCAGTCTGCCGATAAATTTGCGGAGCGGCGGTATTGCTGAACCAAAGCGCCAATTGACAGGATGGCGAAAAAGTTCAATGCAAGGTTGGTGAAGGGAGATCCGACTGCGACTTGTTTCAAGTCTCGCTGGATCGCTGCGAGCGAGAACGGCGGAATCTCCGCTTTGGCACTTGGACTATGTACATTGCTCCAGCGTTCTGCCTGATCTTTGGTCAATCCTCGTCCACCAAAAACGGAATGAGCAACTGGAAACACCGGGTTTTGACTTTGCACCGCATTGCGAGCGAACCAGGGAGCGCAGGTCATCAGTAGCCCTAGAGCGAACCCGCCAATCACAACACCAGCTTTCCACTCGGCTCGCCAAATGGACCACAACAACATGGCTGCGGCAGGAAAAACAGCAAACAACAGCCCTGGATACTTGCAAGCGCAAGCCGCGCCTGACAAGCAACCAATCGCCAGAGCTTGACACAATCGTGTCTGAATCGAAGTTGTTTCTTCCTTCGATCGCCAAAGGAAAAAGAAACACATCAACGCGGCCAAGACATACGCACCCAAGGCGGTGTCGATCAATCCTGCAAAAGAAACATGTGCGTTGCCGGGCATCGTAAAGATCAATGCCGCACAAAACCAACCCAAGTGCAAACCATGACGCTTCGTAACAAAACCACCGACCAAGGCAGCAGCCAACAGTGCATGAATACCAATAATCAGCTTGCCAGCAATGCCGCCGTGCCACCATCCCACGTCACTCCCCCATAAGACCATCATGGCCAAGCTATGCATTTCGACGCCTAGGGGCATATTGGCGTAAACGTTGTGAGGAACAAAGTCGATACAGCCTGACTGATAGAACTCCTTGGGTGCTTGTAGGTGATACTCCAACACATCAAATTCCCAGGCTGGAACCAAGCTTCCAAGCACATAGAAAATCGCCATGCCAACGGTGACAAGAGCTGCCAACCGGCAAGACCAGACCATGCCAATGCTGTCTGGCTCGAATTCCTCGCCAGCCAACTCATCATCTTCGGCCGCACTAGGCTTTGGCCCGAAACGCCGAATGCGATCGGCAATCACTAACAGTGACGCAAGGCTAAGCAGCAGGACTGCTCTGCTTCCTAACCCGCCAGCCAATCCGATCATCAGGACCATGGTCGACAACAGCGACAAACCCACCAAGACAGAGAGACTGGCAGCTACCAAACGCGCTGCTCGGGTGCTCGCCTCAGGGCCATACCAAACAACAGGCACAATACACCGCACCAATGGCCAGCCGATCCAGGCAGCGGCACTGAGCCAACTGAATCCAAGTAAAATATACGGTAGACGATCCAAGCCACCTGGAAAAAATAGAAAAGTCTGTGCAGCGCTTGCAGGAAACAGAAATAGGTCGATAAATCGAGAGTGATCAGCACCTTCGGCAGGGTCAAAAGCAGCGGCAAAAAAAGATGGCTGCGATAAATACCAGCAGAAGTAGGCAATGAAAGCACACGTCAATCCCGCAAACCACAGCGTTGACCCAAAATCACCACGCCCAAATCTTGCAGAGACATGCTCCCCTTGTGCAGCAACAAGTGGCTCCTGATTTCTTCTCACTGAGGGGGAATTACGACCGGAACTAGGGCTGTTCTTGGGCATCCAAGCTCCAGGATAAGGCTTGAGTCATAATTAAGATACAAAGTGAATTCGGCTATATTCTAGACCAAGTTGTTCCTCGTTCGAGATCGGGACAGCTGTCTTCCTCCAACAAGTCCTGTGGGCCCTAGGTTTCCGATGGATACGACAAGGCACATTCGTCCCCTCTCCTGGCCCTTTGGGGTCTGCGTTACCCTCTGCTTCTGCCTACCAGCTGTCTCCACAAATCTGGGCTGCAGTCGCAAGTCGACGGAAGAAGACAATCCAGGAGTAGACGTCGCGCAAGGCGATCAAGCAACCAATCCAGATACGACCTCTTCTCGACAGAATATGC
>PKCQ01000306.1 GCA_002862265.1 Planctomycetaceae bacterium
ATTTCTCTCTCTCTCTCTCTCTATATATATATATATACACGTGTATATATATATATATATGAAGGTATGACGATTTCTCATGTGCTTCGCAATTATGATTCAATTATATACACATATCAGAATTAGCAATCATAAAGCAGCATTTTTTTTATTCTGCATGCAGAGCCAATACGAGAATAACAACTACACTCAATTTGACGGCGGCGACTACTGGAGCGGCTTTAGCTGGTCGAGCGTCTCGGATACGACAACTCCTGGTTTTGGCAACCAATACGCAGCTAGTCCCGGAGGTGGTTCCGATGGTGCCGGCGGATTTGACAACAACGGCACCTATGCGATCTCATACGGCAACAGCGCCTACTTCAACATCAACCCGGGACTGACGTTGAGTTCGATAGAAGTTACCAACGGAACCTATGGCTATCTTTCAATGCGCGACGGCGATGGCGCGAATGGTTTTGGTAAAAAGTTCGGTGGAGACAGCGGCAACGATCCAGATTTGTTTCAAGTCACCTTTACCGCCTTCGACGCTACCGGCGGAGCTTCTGGTAGCGGATCAGCACTCGGCTCGGTCACGGTTGACCTTGCTGACTTCCGATTCGCCGACAACAGCCAAGATTACATCCTGAACACTTGGCGCACCGTAGACCTCAGCGCCTTGGCTGGTGCACACTCCGTGGGTTTAACCTACTCCTCCACGGATGAAGGAAGTTTTGGAATTAACACTCCAACTTACGTAGCCCTAGACAACCTCAGCTTTGTCCCCGAGCCATCGAGTCTGTCTGCGTGCTTAGCACTGAGCCTCGGACTCCTTCGCTTCCGGCGTCGCCGAATCTAGAAGAACATACTTGCTGGAGAACCCCAGCGAATTCTCTTTCAAACTACGCAGAATGCGAAGTCGGTTGGCTTCGCATTTTTTGTGGCGTCTTTCCTACCAACAGAGAAGCCTCGCAACGCAAGACAATTATTTAGCCTTGCCTTCGACCGGTCACATTCTGAAACCACCTGGGGTCGATGAAGGCGAAGTTGGCGAGGATCATGATGAGGCCAAAGGTGATCATGCCCAGACCAAGGGCAATGCCTGCGTGGACGAAAAATGCCATTCCCAAAGCAAGCGGACGTGTCAGCTTAGGCCAGACGAGAGCACAGTAGAATGTCTCCCAGAAGATCGTGCCAGCGCTCAACATAGCAATCAACCATGGCGACTTGCCAAGCCATGTCAAATCCATCGACTGGTACTCGTAATTGACGAGCGTGAACCAGAGCGCACTGCCTTCGTACCACATCTCGCCGCGCATTTTTCCGAGTCCACCAAAGAGATAAATCACACACAAGTGCACTTGAATGAGCCGAGTGGCGAGATTGTTGCGCGTGCGCAATCCAGAAACCGGCTGCCACCACTTGCCGCTGCTTTCACCGCGATGAAGGCGACTATCAACACTCCACACCGCTCCCGAATCAGCAATCATGAGGTACATGGCGAGCATCATCGCGATTTGATCGAGGCCGAAGAGTGCAAAGGTCAAACGATGGCAGGTCATCAGCGTGAAAAACCAGACCAAGGGCACTACCACGCGCGTGAACAATCCAGCCGCCATCATCAAGGCAGCAACTAAAGCCAATGATTCATGCAAACCGGTGAGCCAAGGATTATCGGTGTACCACAACCAACTCCAAGCCCAATCATTCTCGTGAAGCATCTGGCTGGTGCCGCGATCGATCCAGGCATTCGGCCCCAAGAAGTCAGCTTGCCTAAGCAGCCAGATCAAATGCATGTAGGCCAACATCAACCCAGAGCCAACCCGTATGACTGCCAGCGAATGAGGCAGAATTGGGCGAAACCAAAATTGGTTCCATCCATCAGACACTTGCTGCCACCAAATCTTCAGCTCCGCTGTGATCGCTTGCATTACTGTCCCGACTTTCCTCGCTGGCTGTCATTGGACTCAGGGCCAGCGACCGGAGGCATCCTGGCTTCTGGCAACTCCGAGTCGGGTAAGACGAGATACAGCGAAGGATCATCGAGCTTCAAAGGAGGATCGCGTTCAAGCACCTCTTCACCGCTCGGCAGACGATGCTCCACGCGATCCAGCTCTACTTTTTCAGCGGCAAATGTCACAGCGACATGGTTGGTCATCGAGTCGCGAACCTTCTCATACCGCTTGCGATCCGCTCGCCATTGCCGCCCGAGCGCCTCATCCTCTCCAAACACCCGCAGATCCACCGGCGGTGCCCAGATCTGATGCAAGTTCTCGGTTAGCATGAAGTGACGATGGTAAAGCAAACGTGGCCATTGAGCGTGGCGATCGGGATAGCGCAAGCTTAGTTGCTGACCTTGCACGTCCTGGAATCGACATTCGATCAAGTGGCTCGGCCCTGGCTCGGGCGCGAAGAAGAAATAGCCATGGCTCAAATAGGCAAATTCGACATAGGGAGCGAGCAACTCCCGCCCTGGATCTGCTACAGGCGAAGTACCTCTTGAACTTCGCGAGAAGAACCGAAACGGCTCTGCAGTAACTGCCAGTACATGCAAAGCGATAAGCAACGAAAGTACGACGCGCCACTTGCGGCCCAGCGTTACTCCCAACCGTTCACTCGCGTTTTCTAGCTCCGGATGTTTAGACTTAGATGACTTTGGACTCAAGACAGCATTAGCTCGATAGTAACCAGAACCTTTGAAGTCGGTCATGATACCCGAGGAACAACTCGGCGAGAGTAGGGACATCAAGAAATCTAGACACGAAAAAACCCTCACCAGCGAAAGCCGGCGAGGGTTTGAGTCTTTTGCTTTGGCCCCGCGAAAAAACCACAGGATGCAATTCTTAACGAGCCGCCAACTTATCTGGCTGATCGAAGTCGAAGGTCAACTCAAGATTGTCGCCTGCAATCAAACGAATCGCTTGCTTCTTGACTTGCCCATCAAAGGCAACTTGCACTTCGTAGTCATCCCAAACTTCTCCAACTTTCATGTTGCTCGTTCGGTAGGTCCGAACATCCCCGATGGCTTTGGTGCTGTTACCAGCCAGAGTCACCTTGGCTCCGTGCGGAACATTCAAGGTTAATGCGGTTTCGATCAACTCGTTCGAGTTATCAAAATCAAGGACAACGGTTTCGGAACTGCCCGCGTGAACCACGACATCCTTCGTCTCGACCAAGTTTCCGCCATCAGCAGAAGCCAACTCAGCTCGAATTTTAAAAGTGTAAGTCTTGCCAGCGGTTAGGCCATGACTCACAAACTGGCGAAGCGTGCCCTTGCTGGTCGTTTGCTTACCGTTGACGAATACTTTTGTTTCACTTGGAACCGCGACATTCAAATAGATGGTATCGCCAGCTGCATTTGAGGCTAGTGATTGAACGGCCAATGGAACAGGCTTGCTTCCGTAGTACGGGTTCGAGCTCGTAACACCAACTTTTCCAGAGCTGCCGTAGCTGACAGTTGCTGGCGCGTAACTTACCGCGACGCCGGAGCTCCCGTAATTGCTGTGATATGAAACCCCCGAACTTCCGCCGCTTGACGAATAGGAAGTGGTGTAGCCGCTGGAACCACCGCTACTTGCGTAGTAAGCCGCGCGACGAGCTCGCTTCATCGCAAAATGATGACGAATGCGCGGAAACAGAACTGGATATCCGCTGCTTGCTCCAGACGATCCCCAGCTGCCACTGGACGCGGAATAACCACTACTGCCGTAGGAAACCGAGTAGGAACTATAGCCGGACGAACCGACCCCGGAGGAGTTGTAGCTCACTCCGCTGCTACCGTGGCTGGCATAGCTGCCGCTGGAACCACCGTGCAAATGACGCCAGCCAGCTTGCAGATCAGCTGCCGGTGTAATGAGCACCGCTAAGGCAGCACCCCATAAATAGTTTGCTTGAAACTTCATGCTGATTTTCTCCTGAAACCTCACTGACACCGTTGGGTATGCATCCCTGCGGGGAGAAGACTCACTCCCCAGAATCCATAGCATATCGACTTGGCATGGCCGATCAAGCAGATTAGGCGGCTTTTAACGGCAAGGCAGTCCTGGCAAAACAGGACGAATAAGCGACTTCCAGAACAGACTAACGCTTCGCGGGCTGCAGCTTTACAGCGTCAAAGCTGGCTTTTCCCACACCGCCTAGAAGACCAATTGATACAATGGCAAAACGCGAGGCGTTGGGAACACGAAAAACTCGCTTTTCTTCTTTCCAGTCTCGAGTTCCAAAAAACGGACCGATGAAGTGCGTGCCCAGCAGACTACGTTGCTCATCGAAAAAGCGAATTGTCACCGCTGGCAGCTCGTCGCGACTTAAGCCGGGTCGCACTGAGTCGAGCTTGATCATTGCCGAGAGCTCAATGCGTGGAACCTCACGTCCATCCAGAGCAACACCTTGAAGCAGATTCGCTGGTCGGCCTGCCACGTCATTTTCGAATTCCACGTGAGCCTTGCCACTCGGGCTCTCCTCTTTTTTCCAAGCTAATTGACGCTGGTAGTACCAACCGTCCATAAAGCCGTTCTTCGGTGGATCCTTTTCGAAATCCCCATTTATAAGCACTGGATTCGCCGGATCAGCGATGACTTTTCGATTGTCCTCTGCGGTGCCTGTCATCGGTACGAAAAGGGTCGGACGCAAGGCTTCGCGCTCCAGCCTGCCGCCTTTCTTCCGCATCAAATACAGCGTTTGCTGGAATCGCTCTCCGACTGGAACAACCATCAAACCACCTTCGACCAGTTGATCCACAAGCGGCTTGGGGACATCTTCCGGACTACACGTCACAATGACGCGATCAAAGGGAGCATGCTCTTGCCATCCCTTGAAGCCATCGCCGATCTTGGTCGTGATGTTCTTGTAGCCAAGCGAAGTGAGCACACGCCGAGCACTTCTACCCAGCTCAGGTACGATCTCGATGGAGTAAACCTCTTTGACCAAGGGACTCAGTACGGCTGCCTGATATCCGCTACCGGTGCCAATCTCAAGCACTTTATGCTCTGCTTTGGTATCCAGCTCCTGAGTCATCATGGCAACGATGAAGGGACTACTGATCGTCTGAGCGGCACCAATCGGAAGCGCACGATCGAAGTAGGCCTGATTGCGAAAATTGAGTGGCACAAATTCGTGGCGAGGGGTGTTGCGAATCGCTGACAGCACTCGCTCATCCTGTACTCCACCCGGTACCAAGACATCCTGAACCAGACGATTCCGGAGCTCGGCGTAGCTCGTGAAAGGCGAGCCCGGTGGCTGAGCCTGAGCAAGCCCTGTTAGCAACAGAACCTGGAAAACAAAACTGGTAGGCAGCAGCTTATTCATCACTTCAATCAATCATTCTCAACTAATCTCGATCGGCGTAGAGGATTCATAGCTGGCACTGCAGAATGGAGCGGTCATTCAAATGGCCACACACGCTGGTTTTAAGCCGATAATTGTTAGAGTTTAGCATTCTTATAAGAGCGTCGACTGTTAAAAACGGAACCGAGCTAGCGTATTAAGCCTGAATAATCCGCATCACACTTCGATATCGATCCACTGCAAGCAATTCAGTTGTCCAGATGACATTCTGAATTCATCGCTGGGGTAAACAGGCCGAATGAGTGCGAAACAGGGTTCGACGACCTACAGGTACGGATACTTTCGCACACGTCACCAAATTACCGCGGACGGAATCGCCATGCTCAAGCAACTACTCTCCGTAGCTACACTTATAGTCTTGCTGACCTCCACCACTTGCCTCGCAGGTGAGCGACCGACTTTCAACAAGACTCGTGATCCACGCCC
>PKCQ01000117.1 GCA_002862265.1 Planctomycetaceae bacterium
AGATGGTTGCCGAGTGTTTTTCCAGTGTCCACATCCATGACACGCCACGAGACAAGCAGCTCCTCGTCTTTGTCTTCACTGTCCGAACTCGCCTTCATGCGTTGAAAGAAGACTTCATTCATGTTCTGAGATTTTGGAGGTACTGAGCTGTCTTCTGGTTCAAACTTTGCGGAAATGATCTCGCCGTGCAAAAGTAGATTAGCGCCGACTGCTTTTGCTGCTTTAGAGGCCGTCAAATCGGAACTCAGGCTCGCAGTAGAAGCAAGGCGAATGGGAGATCGGGCTGCAAGTTGTTCCGCCGAAAAGACTCGAACATCCGACTTGGCTGCGGGTCTCTGGGCAAGGAGTTGCTCGGAAACACGAGATGCGATAGCTGCATTGCCGGGCAATGGCGCGATAGCCAGTTTGGAATTACGTGGCACGTCGATGACACCTGGCTGCCAAACATGAATGGGGGCTAGTGTTCTGCAACCTGACGGGAAGAACAAAAGGCACACGACGAACCAACTAGTGGTTTTTTTAGTTGGATGAATCGATTGGTGAGACATGCTGTGCCAAGTGCTTGGAATACGCGTGCACTTGTCGTCCATAGCAGGAATCGACGGTTGCAGTCAATTCAGTTCATTGCGAGCATTGGGGACTTCAATAATCTGCCCGAGGCGGTTATTCATCCCTGGTGATGAATCTCCACACCTCATAGCGCTCGTCTTGGAAAATTTGTTCCACTTGCTCTACATACTGGGACAAGTCGACATCGCTGAGGTCTCGGCGAACAACTACGAATTTGGTTTCGATCGCTCGAAGGCGGTCGAATGTGGCCTGGGGCCATTCCTTTTGATGCAGTTGTTTGCGAAGGTCAATCCATGGTTTGGGGATAAAGCCGGAGTAGCCGTTGAGGAGCACACAAGAATGTTGAGCACCGTACAACATCCATTTGGTTGAGATTTCGTGCGATATTTCGGCAGCATCCTTGGCCACCGGCAGGCATAGCACGCGATCCTCGGGGGTAGATTGCGTCCTCAGAAAATAAGCCCAATCTGGTGTGAATTCTGCCAGAGGTGGCTGTGTCAAATAGCATTGCGGAGGAAGGATCTCGACCGCGACGATAATGGCCAGGAACAGTCCGAGAGCTTGGAGACCGAGATATCTGATTTGTAAAACCTGCTCGCCTCGACGTCTCATCTCCAACCAACTGAGTCTGGCGGTTCGAAGGATTTGGTTAATCGCTATGGCAGCCAACAGGATGACGCCTAGCTGGGTGAAGTAGGCAAAGCGATAAGGGCTGCGGACGCGGGAAAGCGGGCTGAACCATTCGCAGGCAAAATTCCAAACTGAATTCTGTGCGGAGTTGCTCCACCCAATGTTCGCTCCAAAGCTAAGCAAGAAACTGCTCATGACCAAAGCCGCGAGCAGAACCACCAAACGACGTGATCTACGAAAGCAGATAAAAATGCCTAGCCCACCAAGGCAGGTTCGAACCCAGCCCGGCAGAAGATGGAAGCTTGAGCTATCACTCAATGAAATTCCTAGAGCTTGAGATGTAGTCCAACTGCTTAGGCTGGCGGATAGGACTTGAACCCGCTCGATGTCCCGCTCAAAGTCGTATTGCTGGTGGATCTGATGCATCTTGTAGAGCATCGGTCCAATTGCCAGCGAGATCAGGATTAAGCTCAGACTGCCCCAAACAAGCGACTTCCTGTATCTCTTGTTGGATGCCTGCTCGCGGCGGATTGCTCCGCGGTCATTAAGTATGCAGCCTAGAATCAGAACTGGTACAAGTATCACAAGGAAAAATGCATGGTGGATACAGCAAAGAGTTGTACCGATAAATCCAAGCGAAAGTACCAGGCAGTTATGCAGACTCGGGCTCTGCCATAGTCCGATAAATCCCCGGAGGAAGATTAGAATTCCCCACATGGGCAGCAGCTGAATTGCTTCGATGTTTTCGATCGCAAGTGGATGCAATGCGATAGCGATGCCACCCGCAATACTTGGAAACAAGCTGCAGCGACAACTGCGAAGAAACCAATATCCGACTGCCAGATTCATGGTGATGGAAAAGAACACGTATGCGTTGTAGCCTGCTGGGATGGATATCAGCCACACCACCGGTGCAGCTATCATCGTCGCGGGTTGTGGCTCAGAAAACGCGAGCGTTCCATACTCGGGGGCAAAGATTGGAGCATGCCAGTACTGCTCAAATCCGTGGCGAAGCTGGGCTGCATTCCACCACAGTATCCATGAATTCAGCATTGGGACAGTTCCCCATGGTGAATCCCCAGCAGGCAATGCACGCTCGAATTGTGGCAGCAGGGGCCAAGTGATCCATGTAGCTAGCGCGAAACCAAGCCATGCGAGCAGAACCGCACTCACCGATCGTGGATACCGATAGTACAGCGCATTAAAAAGGCCTAACATCCATTGAATGCTAAGCCATGGGTTTCGGAACACGTTCGTCAGATCTGTTCTCCGAAGGATCGCGCAGACACCGCAGGCGAGAGCAGAGGCTACTTGGTAGTTAGCTCGATCTTCAAGCTATCGGTTCCGTCCTCTGGGACGGTGAACATGAAGTCTTTGGTTGGTGTGGTGTAGCGAGGTGGCAGTGCATTGCGCACTATTTCCCCCGCGCCTTCTCCTTCGCCTTCATGCTCGGCCTCCTCGGAGCCTGGTTTGGCCTTTGCTACTTCAACCACGGTCTTTTGAATACTCACCATGTAGTTGCCGGGTACTGCGCCGGTTTTGTATTCAAACGCGTTTAGGCTGAACTTACCTTCTGCATCGGTATAACCCTGCGCGAAGTATTTGCCTTGGTCTTGCTGCACGAAAGCAACAGTAGCACCCTCGACAGGGACGCCATCGAGAGTCAAAATGCCCGAAGCAGGCACCGTGCGCGGGCCCTTGTTGGAATTGCCACAGCCAATGGTTGGCAGCAACAAACATGCGGCTGCAAGGGGTAGCATGAGGTGTTTCATTTGTCTCACTGTTCTATTGAATATATGTATAAGCTTGCAATGAAAGAGGCCGGAAGCTAGTTAGCTACCGGCCTTAGACTTAACGGATTCAACTAGCACTAGACACTAATTGAAGTCGTGTTGATTAATTTCGCCACCACTTTTGGTACCAAGAGCTCCCCAAACACCATAAGGGCTTACACCTGTACCAAGATCTGGAGGAGCAACGATACCAAGGTTCCCGGTGTCGATATTCTCGCTAATGAAGTGAACGCTGCCGTCCGCATTCGAGGTCATTACGCCGCCAGTATGTTCACTGGACGGTGTCCAAATGCCAGGGCCATAGTGACCACCAGTATCACGCCAGTTGTCGGAGTTACCCAACAAGCAGACAGAAGTGTTGGGTGGCAAAATGGTCGTGAAGGCCTGGAAGAACGCGGCACCATCTGCCCAGCGATAACCTGCCTGCGTATCCCGGCGGAAACGGTTGGCCTGGTTGAAATACCGATTGCCGGCCCATTCTGCACGACAAGTTAACGGGATGTAGGCGTTAGGAGCACCCGCGGTCCAATAAACCATTCCCTTACCGTCTCGCGAGGTTGGAATTCGTCGCTCAGAGAAGGCGAGTGTATTACTGGTTCCGTCAGTCACGGAAGCAATCTTCTCATAATTGTGACGACCATAGATACCGCGCGACTTGATCACAGGCTTGCGGTACGAAACCTGGTAGTCACCACGTTCTTGGTCTTCCCACCATGCAGAGCGAGCGTAGGAGTCACCTGCACAGAAGGCATAGCACGAGTTGCCATCCCACCAACGGTTGTTGGGATCACGTGGTCTCTGCCAACCTGGATCACTTGGGCAACGCAAGAATGGCAAGAGGCCGCCGTTCGTTCGGAACCAGTTATTCCAAGGGTTGCGGTTACGATGAGCGTTGCTGTTGATCTGGTTGTAAAGTACCGTCTGCTCAATGAAAGGCAGCAGTTGCACAAAACCACTCATACGCAGACGCTGGCCGTTGGGCCCAGGCTGCCCAGCAATTGCACCACTACCTACCTGTCGAGCAGGAAAGCGTTTGTGTGCTGCTTCGTAATTCAAAGCAGCCAAACCCAGCTGCTTCAAATTATTACTGCACTGCATGCGCCGTGCAGCTTCGCGGGCGGCCTGAACTGCTGGAAGCAGTAGACCGACCAGGATGCCAATTATGGCGATGACGACCAGCAATTCCACCAAGGTAAAAGCTGTCCGTCTGGTCGAAACTCTTTTCATGAGAGTCCTCCGAAAACAAAATGAACAGAAATGCGATCTCATTGGACGTTAATGGCGGTTAAGGCGTCAATAGTTTCCTTTGAGGAGATTTAGTGTACTTGATTTGCCGAGCCGAAGTCAAACTTTTGCTGAGACCAATCCCCTCTGCAGAGGTGTTTGGGCCCAGTGGAATCTAGAAAACGCCCGAATTCATGACTTCTTCTCGCCCCGATCGCCAAATCATCGTCGGTGCGAGGTTCTGGTTGTCACCGGTCCTGGTGAGCCTTGAGCCCACCATTTACCTCGATAACCTGGGAGTTGATGAAGGCTGCTTGATCGCTGCAAATCCATGAAATCGCCTCTGCTACATCTTGCACCGAACCCCACCGAGCGGACAGGGATTCCCTGCAGGCACGTTGTCCCCAGTAACTTTCGATATGCTCTGCACCCCATCGGGTTTGGATCCAACCTGGAGCGATAAGATTGACCCGGGCGAGCTTCCCTAGGTCAAGAGCTAGCGAACGCGTAAACGCATGGATGGCTGCTTTGGTAGGGCAGAACAACTGACCTGGTTCGCCTTCCATACCTATCGTAGCTTGGTCCCAGCCAATATTGATCAAGCAAGGGCGATTCTCTTGGGACGCATTGGCACGGATCTGCTCGGCCACTAATCGACAGATGCGGATAGTGCCTTGGACGTCGACCGCTAGCAGCTGTTGCAATTTGCTTTCGAAGTTCTTTTCGGCAGCATGCCCGGTGAGGATATCGGCACCCGCTATGTTGATCCAAGCATCAATACTCTCACTCCAGCCATAGCTTGCCGTTACAAATTCGTGGCAAGCCGCAGGCTGGCTGATGTCCGCAGTTACAAGCAGCAATTTTGCGCTAGGTTTCTTCGAACGAATTTCGCGAGCCGTTTCTTGTAGTCCTGAAAGGTTCCGAAAACCATGGAGCACAAGGTCATAGCCTCTAGCGCTGAGCTCGATTGCTGTTGCTCGGCCAATCCCCGAAGAGCTTCCAGTAACAACAGCAACAGACATAAGCGAATGGGGGAGAGTAAGAAATTAATCGAATTATGGGGTGAAGCTAGCGCTTGCAAGCTTATCAGGCCGCATAGGATTCTGCTACGAAAAAAGCCGCAGAGATATTCTCTGCGGCTTTCGGACCCTGATGTGCCGGGTGTGGCATCAAGTAGAGGCTACCAGGTAAGCCTACTGGCCATCGGTAACCATATGCAGGTGATTGTGATCGATGTAGATGACTTCGATCGATTCCTTATCTTCCAAGGTGTAAGGAACTGGCCAGCCGTTAATGATTCGCTCTTCGTAGTAGATTGTGCACTTGTAGTGTGCGTGGTGTAGCTGGGCCATCCCGACCAACGGGTAGAACCGTGGAGGATCAATGTAGTCCGCGATCTTCTCTTTTACGATTTGCACATTGTTACGTTGGCGCTCGTGCAGTAGAGGAATGCCGCCTCGGACGGGACGAGCTTTCTCAAGAGCTTGCATGATCTCATCATCGCTTGGTGGATCCTGAGCAACC
>PKCQ01000428.1 GCA_002862265.1 Planctomycetaceae bacterium
CTGCTTGAACCTTGGCGACGAGCATGTCTTGGTAGCTGTCGACGCCACGAACGACAGCGCCTGCGTCACCGTTGCGTTCAAACGAGTCCAGACTGAGATAGCCGCAAGTCAAACAACCTTTGCTACCAGAAATGACAAGCAATGGACGTGCTAGCTGATGCCGCGTTTTTTCGAACTTGGTCAGATCGATCTGAGGCTGGTCGTTCATGAAGTACGCTCGCTTTGGTAGTGGACGAGGTTCCGCTTCTGGGAGCAGGGCTTATTTTTTTGGCGCCGCGCTCTGTCCCGCCGGCCCCGCCGACTGGGCGCTAAACGATGGAATCGCTTGCTCTGTCGCAACAGAACTGCTCCGCTGCAGTCTACAGATAAAAATGGTGATGAGAGAAGCAAGAACTAATCTCTTTGCTGGCTAAGATGCCCGACACTGGTTTGGAAGTACTTGCGGCGGCGTGTCTGGGTTGACTCTTGCTTTACAGTTCGCTGAGCCTGTAAGTCTTCCAAGTTTGCTTTGCACAAGCGACAGCCAATCGTTTCGAGATGAAAGCGAATGTAATCTTCGGTCTCAGGATCAATCGCCCCCAGGAGGAAGCTACCAAGCTGCTCACGCGAAGGACAACTCAAACGATTGCGACGCCAGATCTCGCCGATACCATGGACGCCCGCTTCGCGCATTCCGGCAACTTGAACTAACCGCTCGCGCAAGCCTTCCTCGCCACGCAGATCCTGTTCAATGGAAGCCATGACCTCAGGCGGCAAAGATTCGTCAAGGTAAGCCTGAAGTTGCTGATCAGGATAATTCACTCAAACTCTCGCGGAACAGTCTTGGTTTTAACTAGGGATACAAGTCACTCGTTTAACGCCCAGTCGGTGGCGGCGGCTCGCGCGATATTTATCGACGTCGCCGTGACCGCGTAAGCAGCCGGCCTACCTAAGATCGGAAATGCCGAAGCAGTGAGTTTAGAAAGCTAAAAGCCCGGCTCACGTAACCCATCGCCACATGCTTGTATCGCTACTTCATTCTACTCTACGTGTACGACTTCTTCGTAGGGCTGGACGACAACAAATCCGTCGCCGGCAAATTCCATTTGAATCGACTCGCCGCTCCCACGACCAAAGAAGCTTTTGAGCGAAACATCGGTCTTAAATTCGGGCTGCAAGTTGCCAGACCAAGCGATCGTCGCGTTCGGGTCGGTCCGGACCGGTTGCCCCGGGGTAACCCGTAGGGTGATGGGTTCAAAGTGGGAGGTGATCGCGATCATGCCGTGACCGGAAAGCCGCACATTGAAAAATCCCGAGGCGACTAGTGCAGCCAGCTTTTTCATCATCTTGATTTCCCAGTCGATCGTCGGCTCAAGAGCTAGTAAGTCACTTCCGTTGACGATGATCGATTCGCCTTGGAGCTTCAGGATTTTGATCGTCTTACCAGAATCGGCCAAGTATAGACGGCCTTTGCCTTCGGCCTTGGTGAGCTTCGCACCCTCGCCGGTAACACTACGTTTCAACAAGGTTCCCAGGCCCTTATCCAGCAAGCCTTCGCGAGTGAACTTCATCTGGCCAACATAGGCTACCATCGCACCTGCCTTCATCCAAACCAATCCGTCTAGATTGACCTCCAGCATGCGGTCGCTTTCCAAAGTGAAATAGTCATCGGCACTAGAGTCCTGGGCAGTCTGCTGAACAAACTCTTCGATAGTGAATCTAGACATCTTCTTGACTTTCGTGGGCTAGTGAGGTTTCAGGATGACTCGAAGGTGCGGCGAGATTTTCTACAGTATCGAAACCACCGCGCCTCTATCTCAAGCTTCATATGCCTGTATCGAAAAGGACCATTTTACCCAAAGAACCTAAACTGGCTGGTATTTCTCGGCCGGGTGAAACGCGGGTAGGCAAAAAAAACAACGCAGTCGAAAGAGTGAGCTCGCAACCCTGCCATGTGCTCGGGCCGCTAAAACCTAGCTTCCAACTAGATCGCGTCTAGCACTCTGACCGCTACTAAGGCCGCAACAATTCAGTTTTAGCGCGCGCGGCTGAGAAAGAGCCGGCGAATCTCATGCCTTGGAGACGTAGGCCGCAAGTGCAAAACCAGCCATCATGATGATCCAGACGAAGTCAAGAAAGTGCCAGTAAAGGGCGCAGAATCGAACGGCAAAGTGTCGCTCATGGTCGTACTTGTTACGCCGAACACCTATGATCACCGTCGCCATGCCAGCTACCCCACCAACCACATGCAAGGCATGAACCACGACCAGAAAGAATGTAAGTCCGTACAAGCTCTTCATCGCCGGACCTGGCTTCTGCATCTGCTCGACCATATTAATGAGCCCGATGCTCTGCAGTGCGAAAAAGACACCAGCCAAAATCGCCGCGATCGTCACATATCGCACAAAGTCTACGCGGGCTTCTCGACGAATCGCACCCACAGACAGATGCAACAAGGTGCTGATCGCGATCAGGTTGACAGTCGTTAGCAAGAAGTTCCGCGGAAGGTAAAAAGGCTGTATGCCACTATTTTCCTCTTCCACCAGCGGAGCAACTCGTAGCATGACATAGATCGCATACAAAATCATGCAAGAGACGAAAAAGACGGCTAGCGAAACAAGGAACAACCAAGCTCCTTGCATCAGCCGCCGGTCTTCTTCAACAGGTTGGATTGGTAGGTTCAAAATTTTTCTTTTCAGCTCGACGAAAGTTCTTAGGAGTTTCGCCACGGTTTTACAGTGTTTGGGAGTAGTCTGCGTACTTAGGCATAGGGGTGATCGGCTTGTATCCACAAGCCCAACCCCGGATCGCTCACAAAGTAAAACTCTTCGCCGAGTTCATCGGTGTGCCAACCATTCGCCAGGCCTTCAACACGGTACTGTGCTTGCAACTGTTGCCAGTCACCGTACTGATAACCGACCGACTCGATTTCGTCCTGCAACAATTCGCCGGGGGCATACAAAATCTCGAATCGCCCCTCCGAAGTTCCGTGGATCAAATGCGCTGCCGCACCCAAGTTGTCTTGCAAGTCCTCATTCTCCGCGACCAGCTCTAGCACTTCGCTAGTCCTGCGGTAGCCGTATTTGCGGATTACTCTGTCGACAACCGCACTTTCCCCAAAACTCTTCACACCCGGGGCAATGATCACAAGTCGTCCGCCGTCGCCGATTAGCATGCGAGTCCGGTAGATCGCTTTGTTCGCGAGCCAGGTACGCTTGTACTTTTTCGGGTCCATCGTCACTACTACAGTTTTCGGCGTTCGCTCCACGACAAAGCGATTTACCTTGGCGGAGAGCTCGCCTGCTGCGAAGAAGACTTCGTGAGAATCGCCTACGTAAATTCCGCGGACGACTTTACGAGCATCGGGCAAGGACTCGACGACTGTCAGAACGTACATCAGCGGCATGGATCCGCAAAACCGATCTTGTGCTTCATTCAGAATCCGACGGAGTGGCGTGTCGCAGCGTCCCATCGTGCGTTCCATACCATAGAGCGCACTCAAGTAGTGGCTCTCGTTGATCCCTTTGTCACCACCAGTACCGACAAAAATGTTCTTGTTGTAGTTGGCCATTCCTACGACTTCGTGCGGAACAACTTGGCCCAGCGACAGGATCAGGTCGTGTCCGCCTTCGACTAACAACTTGTTGACTTGTGAAGTCCAAGGCTGATCGTAGATGCCTTCTGTAGCTTCACGAACAAAATCGGCGTCCACATCTCCCAAAGTGTGTACATCGTTCTTCCAGTCGTGAATCCGAATCAGTTCACGCGGCAGGTCGCCGAACATGTACTGCAGTTCGTCTTCCGTCATCGGTGCGTGAGTGCCGAGAGCAGGCATTACGTCGGTTAGTCGCTCACCTAACATGTCGTGGGCCAGGCAGGTCAGCTCGCCTGCTCTACTGTCGCTGCGCGTATGGTCAGGTGGCAAAGCCAGGACGCGCTCGGGCGATCCCGCTGCATCAAAGGCCGCTTGGAGTGCTTCGCGAAAGTCCTGCTCTCCAAGCTCCGAGTGTTCGTCGCCCCGACTGAAGTAAATGCTCATCGTGTCTTCTTCGAAGTTTTTATATTATTTCGTTGTTATTCTTGCAGCTGAGATCTGCGCGCTCGACACGATTCTAGTCTGAGGCCCCCCTTTCTGGCAGAAGGCTATTAAAGCCGTCAAAACACTAGGTATACGATTCTGCCAATGCACTCAGCGAAGTGGTGCTCGTTTATCCTAGCCAGAATGGACTGTCCGAGGCACGAAGCATAGCACGAGCGGTTTCAGTGTTGAGATGTGCTCAGGGAACGCGAAGGATCAAGTTTCGGATCTCAGTCATATCTTCCATGGCGAAACGGATACCCTCGCGACCGAGGCCGCTGTCTTTGACTCCACCATAAGGCATGTTGTCGACGCGCCAGGATGGCACATCGCCGATGACCACACCGCCAACGTTTAGCTTGTCCCAGGCAAGATGGGCTTTATAGATGTCGCGCGTGAAGACGCCGGCTTGTAAGCCAAAAATGCTGTCATTGACCTCGTCGAGCGCTGATTTGAAGTCGGAAAAAGTGCTTAGGACAGCCACAGGTCCAAAGGCTTCTTGAGTGCACACATCCTGATCCTTAGGGACATTCTCGAGCAAAGTCGCTTCCAGCATCGCACCCTCGCGCCCACCGCCGCAAAGGAGTGTTCCGCCTGCCGCCTTAGCGGATTGGATCCACTGCTCAAGACGAGTCGCTTCCTTTTCCGAGATCATGGGCCCGATAAAGGTTGATTCTTCTTTGGGATCGCCCGACACCAAAGCAGCTGCCTTCTCGACCAAACGCTGGCGGCATTCATCATAGATACCTTGATGCACCATGATCCGCTGCACGCCGATACAGCTTTGCCCTGACTGATAAAACGCCCCGAAAATGATCCGCTGAATAGCGTCCTCTAAGTCCGCATCCTGATCGACGATACAAGCGGCGTTGCCGCCGAGTTCCAAGACCACTTTCTTTTTTCCAGCTCTTGATTTCAGATCCCAGCCAACTCTAGGGGAGCCCGTAAAACTTAGCAGTTTCAGCCTTTCGTCCGTCGTAAACAAATCCGCTCCGTCACGCGAACAGGGCAAGATCGAGAACGCTCCGTCGGGTAGACCTGTTTCCGCCAAGACCTCGCCGATGATCAAAGCACCCAGCGGAGTACGACTTGCCGGCTTCAACACAAAAGGACAGCCGACGGCAATTGCCGGTGCGACCTTGTGCGCTGCCAGATTCAGCGGGAAGTTGAAGGGACTGATGAAGGAGCATGGACCGATCGGTACGCGTTTCCAGGTCCCACGATAACCCTTGGCACGAGCGGAGATCTCCAAGTTTTGCACCTCGCCATGCATGCGGACCGATTCTTCAGCTGCGATGCGAAAAGTGTCGATCAGGCGAGAAACCTCGCCCCGCGAGTCCTTGATGGGCTTGCCAGCTTCGATACAAAGAGACATCGCGAGCTCGTCGAATCGCTCTCGAAAGCGCTGAACGCAATGATCGAGCACGGCTTGTCGCTCATAAGGCGGCATTGCTGCCATGGCGGGTGCGGCAGCGTCTGCGGCGGCGATACCCGCATCGATCGCCGCAGCGTCGGCCAATGCAACTCTGAAAGCAACTTCACTCGTAAACTTGTCAGTGACTTCAAGATCTAAGTTCGGTTGCTGGGCTCGACTCGCGAGAAAGTAAGGCCATTCTGCTTGCATGTTTGCCTCGCTATGGTGGGACTCGCCAGAATTCCTTC
>PKCQ01000425.1 GCA_002862265.1 Planctomycetaceae bacterium
CGATGAGGCCCGCGTCCCACAGGGCTTTTCGTGCTCTGAACCTAATGCGACGCAGCGGATGTTAGGTTCGGTTGCGGAAGATGCGGCTACAAACGAAAACTCTTCTCCTGCGTCACACGAACCGCGACTACGTGTCCTTTGCCGCACGCTGACTCAACTTGAGCACGTACTGCAATTAGGCGTTCGAGATCTGATTGTCGACTTTCACGACATTCGCGAGTACCGTCGAGCGGTTGCGGCATCGCATGAGGTTGGTGCACATATCGAACTGGCGACGCTTCGCATCCACAAACCGGGCGAAGACGGCTTGTTTAAGGCGATGGCCAAGCATGGAGCCGATGGCTGGTTGGTGCGTAACTTAGCTGCGGTAAAGTATTGCCAGCAAGAACAGATCCCCATGAGCGGCGACTTTTCCTTGAACGTGACGAATCCGCTCACTGCTCAGCAACTCCGCAATTGGGGCATCGCGAGCGTCACAGCCTCATATGACTTGAATCGCGATCAACTTCTGGAACTCGCCGAAGCGATGCCGAGCGATTGGTTGGAAGTGGTGATTCATCAGCATATGCCGATGTTCCACATGGAGCACTGTGTGTTCTGCAGTGTGCTGAGCCCTGGCAAGAACAAAAGCGATTGCGGGCGGCCATGTGATCGCCACGAAGTGCAGCTGGGCGATCGGACAGAAGCAAAACATGTTTTGCATGCTGATATTGGATGTCGCAACACGTTGTACAACGGAACGGCCCAGAGCGGGGCCGAAGCAGTCAAACCGCTGCTTGAACAAGGAGTGCGGCATTTTCGCATCGAGATGTTGCGTGACGCTGAGCCCATGGATATCAAGCAGCTCATCGAACTCTATCAGAAGCTCATCGCAGGGCTGCTCAGTGGCACTCAGGTCTGGCAGCAACTCAAAGCTCACAATCGCGTCGGCGTGACTCGCGGAACCCTCGAACAGCCTCGAAATCCCCTGGCAATCCTTTAGCGACGTCTCAAGCCGCATATTTTGAGAAGCGCGTGGAACGCGGACATCACTATTCTGCACTCCGTAAGTTTTACTTCGACTTCACGCTGGAAAATGGCCAACACGATGTCCAAGTGCGAGAGCTTTCTAGCGATATGCAAAGATTCTGGGCGGTTTGCTTCGTGACCGGATTCAGTCCGAGCGGTAGCGAAAACAGCAGCCAACCTTTCCGTCTGGCCAACAGCGCCTTCCGATTGCCTGTCCTGGACAGCTACAACTTTCTCGAGAATTCTCAGCAATTACGCGGCGTCCGTGGACACGCCAACAGCTTTGTGTCTGAGTCGGCTGGTTTGCCGAGACCTATGGAAGCTAAGTCTAGGCGTCATGCAGGACTTCACGACCATCTGGACGAAGTCCGCAAGTTGAATGGTCTGGCCACTTATGTTCAGCAAAACTTGGGACAATCGCATCACCGCAGCTGTGTGGTTAACGAACTTGGACAGCTGGATGCGCAAAGGCGGATGGCAAAGTGCAATTCGGCCGACTGGCAATCGATCCTACGAGTAGCTGACAAGTAGACAAATTGCATGCTGCACCTGCAGGCACTGGTCAGATAGCTTCCCTATTTCGCAGTAGAACGAAAGCTCGTTTAACGCCCAGCCGCAGCCGCCAGCTTGCTTTGGTTCTTCAACGCTTAACGCATTCTTTACGCCTCAATGCATCATTGGGGCATTCACTCTAGATTCGTGTGAGCCTAACGCACCCTACCATCGGGCAAATGCTTGCAAATGACTTGCGCCTGCCAAGAAAAGGCCGGAAGAAATCCCCACACTCTCAACAACCATCAGAAATTTTCTTCCCAGACTGCCAATATCCGCTGAAGCTACACGAGTTAGTTAGTCATAGACGCCGCGGACTCGGATCGACGGGATGTTGCCTTGAGGGCTGCAACCGGGTTCGCGAATCTTCGCGATGTTCTATTGGAAAGGAATCCAGATGCAGCGATCGATTCTGCAAACTACAGCCTTGATGATGTTTGCATGCCAAGTATGCATTGCTCAACAGCCCCTTGTGACAGAAGCGGCATTTCCCCAGCTCGTTCGTACGGAAGCTCCTTCCTCTTCAGACCTGGGTAGCAGCGATTATGAACAAGGTAGTGCATCGCAAATCGATGAACTGGTGGTCCACCCTACGGTCTCAGAAGCTACGCCCCCCGCCCCGCAGATCTACCAACCTGTGATCGAGTTACCGGAAGCGGTGGTTGTTTCTGAAGCAGAAATTTGCGGCTGCGGGGATTGTGCTGTCTGCGAACGTCACTCGCCGGGAGTCACTTTCGGCGATTGGTTTGGTTATAACTCACCGCAGAGCGATACCACTTGGCTGGTCGGTAACGGTGACGATCTTGGTATGTTCAGTTTCGAGAACTACCCCAACCTGAAGCTCGGCAAGAGCAGATCGTTCTCGCTCGGTACTGGTTTTCACTTTGTGAACGGTCCGATTGCAACCGACTTACCCCCAAGGCTATTTGATCTCGTTCTGGCGTATCAAAAACGCAAGGCTTGGTCATCGCGATTTATGTACGACATACGCGTATCCGTCGGAGCCTTCACTGACTTCGAGAGTAGCGTTAGGAGAGGCATTCGATTCCCGGGGCACTTTGTCACTTTTTTCGAATGGCATCCATGGTTAATTAGCGTGCTGGGAATCGAAGCTCCGGATCGTGACGATATCAGTGTGCTGCCGGTGGCAGGATTTGTTTGGCAGCCCAACTCAGAGATGGTGATCGAAGCCGTTTTTCCGCGTCCCAAGATTCAAACACGCATTCGTGGAAACAAAGCTTTGTATTTGTCCGGCGAGCTAGGCGGCGGCACTTGGGCCATCGAACGAGTTGGCGGCATCAACGACAACGCAACCTATCGAGACTTCCGTGTTATGCTTGGTATCCACGACTTTGGTGACAACGATTCCGACTTTGAAATCGGCTGGGCCTTCGGTCGGAAGCTCGAATATCGCTCGGGCATCGGCGACTACAACATCGATGACACCTTGCTCATTCGCTGGCGCACGCATTATTAATGCCGCTCCAACACTTGCTTAGGCCTGAATGATACTGGCTTGCAAGTGTTTCGGCGTGTTCCCAGCTTGCAGCCTGAGCCCCAACGTCATAACCAACCTGTGTACGCTTCAATCGAGAAACCTCATCTAGCAGCGACTGTCACTTTCCGAAGCACCACCAACAGAACAAAGCATAGCCCCCGGGTAAAACACACACACCAGCGAACTGACCAAGTGCTAAGCCCCGACTTACGACGCGATGGATTCAAGCAGGCTGATCCAGAGGCTGCAGAGAAGCACAAAGAGCATTCCCATCCAGGCGATCATTGCAACTGGCAAAATCATGAGCGAAACGGAATTGAGTATAGAGCTGAATCCAGCTCGCTCGGTGACGTCCTGTGGGTCGAGACAGTCGGACAGCACCATGCCGCCCATCGCTACCCAGAATGCAGCTGATACGATGGTGAAACCATTTGGAACCCAGTTGCCGAATCGATCGAGAGTCACAGAAATAGCAACCGTAGAGGTGGCGACCAACAGCTGCCGAATTCCGAATCGCCGAAGATCAGGAGGGATACTCGTTGACATGGCGGTCGACCTCCGATGTATGACATTTGATGAAACGCAAACTCTAATTGTAGCTGACCGCACGCATATCAACGTAAATCAATTCCTTCTCATTGCGAACAAATAGCATTCCATCCGAACAAGCTGGCGGACACCAAACGTAAGCCCTACCTCGAGACATTGCTGTCGTATCTAGAAGCTTGGTACGACCAAGCTCCCGGTAACCGTCGGCCGAGAGATCAGAGAGAATCAACTCTCCTTGGTCGGTGAACAACCAGAAGCGGTCTTTGTTTTCGATCGCAAACAAAGAAGGAAAGCCTTTGTCGCCACGCGGAATCACTTGTGGATCTTCCTCAGCAGTCGCCAGGGCCTCGTAGCTTCGCCGCAGCAAAGAGCCATCTTTCGTACTCACACAACGCAGTTCGCCATTTCCGGCAACTCCGATCAAACTCCCGTCACGTTGTACCAAGTTCGACATGATCGAGTTGATATCCGCATCGTGCTTCCTATCGTTCTCCGTACTCCACAATTGTTCGGTCGAAAAGTCAGGCTGTAGCTGAATGAGCATTGAGCCATGGTAGAAATTCGATACAAAAATTTTGTCTCCTAGCACCTTCGGAGGCACAATGGAAACAACAGGCCGCTGTGGTTTTGCGTCTGGGAATTTGTGAGACCACAGCTGACCTCCGGTAGCGATTTCCAAACCGCAGATTGCAACGTCGTACCAAACGATGAGCTGCTCCTTTCCATGAATCTCGGCAACCACGTAGCCCGCGTAGCCGATCTCTCGAGTGGTAATAATTGTCCAGAATTCTTCGCCAGTCATTTTCTTCATCGCGACGACGCCGGTGCCTTCGCCGCCCGCCGCACATATGAGCAAGTCACCGATGACCAAAGGTTGTGAAGCGTAGCCCCAAACGGGCGGCTTGGTTGCATACTTTTCAGCGACGTTAATTTGCCAGATCAAGTCACCCGTAGCGGCTTCAAGACACAGCACCTCGCCCATTGTCCCTTGAACGTAAACTCGATCGCCGTCGACAGTCGGATTGGATCTCGGACCGCCTGGATAGGATACTTTCAGTTCTGTTTCATATTCGTAGGTCCAGATTTCCTTGCCAGTCGTACTATCCAAGCAGATTACGCGCTCCGTTCCACTACGACTTCTCAGACGTCCGGTATCACCTTCGATGGGCTCAGAGACAAAGTCCATCACGAAGAGCCGACAATCTGCGACAGACGGACCAGAATACACTCCCTGCACCGGAGAACGCCAAAGTACTTTGAGCCCGTCAGCTGGAATCTCGGCGACAACGCCAGATTCATTCCAAACTCCTGCGTACCCCTTGCCCATCCAGTTCGGCCAATCGTCCGCTTTTGCGTACGTCACAATCGTAGAAACCAGGAAGGCAAGAGTAAGGAGAAGCGTACGCGATTCGCGGAGCGTGGGAACTTGGCGCTACATGGCTTCGGCTCGGTCGGCAAATGGGAATGATCAAAACACTTTTGTTGCTGAGGCCAAGGTTAAATTGAACAAATTTTAAACGCGACGCTAGTGATTTGAGGAGTTTTCTACAAGTCTTCCACAAAACGCGAGCGTTCGCCGAGCCCTTTCTTGCCGCTCTTTTGGGGATCTGTGCCTCGCTCTAAACGCACGCAAAGTTTAACTATCCCGCTTTTTGATCAAAAGTGACTTCGCCCGGCCAAGGAATTCGGCCCGCGTTTGGATTCTCCAACTTTCCAAAGTCCCTGCATCCAGTAACCTCGTTCTCCGCACGCAGGCGCTCCCAAGAGCACTAACCAAAGTGCAAAAGTCATTCGCATTCCACGCTCGTGCGGATAGGAAAATGCGATCGAGGCCCTGCGTGACTTTGACGAATGAACGCGAGAACGGAAACCAAGCATGGATCCTCAAGGTATGGAATCTGGCGACTCTGACCAGGAATTCAATTCAGCCATGGCGAAAAACACTACGCCTGCTGCCAGCACTTCTCCTGAGCCCAAGCCAGCAGTTGACGAAGCGGCGAGCACCGCCCCGCTCAATGACTCCACCGAATCAAATACCGAAGTTGCCGTAGTTGAAGCCTCAAGCGACTCCTCTTTCGGGGCTGCGGAAGCTCCTGTGGACGAAGCCAAG
>PKCQ01000514.1 GCA_002862265.1 Planctomycetaceae bacterium
CCTTGAAGCGTTTGCGTTGTGGCGCCTGTCACACCCCGATTCAGAAACTCAGCTGCAATCACCATGCTCTGCCGGACCGAGGCCAATGGATCATCCTGCTGCTCGCCAAGATCCTCACCGTCCAACCCAACATCTTTCTGCGAAATACTCGGCTTCGCATCCCTCGAAGCATCACTCGCAACCTCCGGTTCTTCTAGAAGATCTAGCAGCCCATCTGTAAGCGACGAGGAATTCTCTCGACGCTCTTGTATATTTTCTTGCGCTTCCTGAGAATCAACGGCTCGCTTTAGCTGCGATGCTGCCCCTTTTTTGTTGCTCTGAGCCAACGTAGACGACGACTCAAAAAAAAACAGAACCATAGCGGCAAGTAGCAATACTGGCTTTTCAACTTTCAATCGTCCCATCATCACTTTGTCTCCTGCTCTGCAAGTTGTTCCAACAAGGTCTCCAGTTGCTCAGCAAGTGCTTGCTGCCTTTGCGCGAGCGCTCGAATCATTGGATTCTTCTGGGCCTCGCTTAGTTCCCAATGATGCACTTCGGCTGTACGCTGATTAATCGCATCCTGTAAACCTCGAATCAACTTGAGCGTCATCAAGGGCGGAAACCGATTCGACTCTTCCTGCGATTCTTGCTCACCTTCCTGAGGATCGTTCGGCTTTGGCTGCTGAGGCTGGGAATCGGGTTGATTCAAGGTCTCGCAAACCAGCTCGAGCTTGCTCAAGGCCGCTTTCGCGCTATCCCGCGCTTCGGGCTTAACACGCAGTCTTTGCGCTGCGGCTACCGTCCGAGCCATGTCTTTGTCGGCCTGATCAAGCGCCCAGCGCAAGGTCGTCTCATCCGAAATCGAATCAAGTGCTCTCTGCATGTCCTGTCGTATCGATTCTTGGTCCGCAGCATACGCGCGGATGCTGTCTCGCCCAGCTTCATCAATCGCCCCTGCTTCGTCCCAAGCTGCATCCCCTAGTCCTTCTATAATCATCGCTTGTCTTTCCGCCAAGTCGCGCATGACTTCTGCGGTTCGGGCCAACTCCAATTCCTTGGATTGCTGTTCGAACTCAGCCGCCTTGCCACCTGCTGCTCCAGCGGCTTCTTCGAGCGCCTTTGCTGCCTGCTGCGCAGAAGCACTCGCCTGCGCTGCATCGCCATACTCCAGCCCCTCGTCCGTCGATTGCTGCGACTCCATCGCGTCGGCAAGCCGTTCGGAAATGAGAGCATCCATAATTGCTTCGGCAGCGTCTCGCTGGTCGCCGGTTCGCTTCAGTACACCTTTCTGCTCTTCGGCGAGACTTGCCAAAGCACCCGAATCGGCATTACCGATCTTGTCGGCAAGCTGCTTCTGTTGCTCAGATAGCTCACCGAGCGCTTCTCCGAGTTGCTTCCACTCTTGGGCCCGATTCACAAAACTACTCGACTTCGCCTCCGACAAACCGAATTGACCGAGAGCTCGATCCAGCGCTCGAAGAGTCTGGTCCTGGGTTGCACCTGCTTCGCTGGTATCACCTTGCGTGAACTCTTCGGCAGACTGCCGCATGAGTCCACTCACTCGCTCCTTCAGAATACGATCGGCAACAGAATTCAGCGGAGCAGCAGCACTCGGCTGCTCACGAATCCGCATTACTAGTTCGTTAACTCGCCGAGCCAAACCTCGCTGGTCCGCAGATAGGACTCCCCGTCGCCGCTTGTTCTTATCCGAGTTTTGATTCGCAATCTCATCTAGTCGCAAATCCTCGGCGTTCGCTTTCAGCGCGGCCTGTTCGTCCCGAATCGAAAGTAATTCCCGGTGAATGGCTTGCCCCGCTTCGGAAGCCGAAAGATCTGCCAAAAGCGACTCTAAATCCAGAATCGCTTCTGCTTGAGCCACGAGGACTTCTTCCATTCTAGCGCGCACCGTTTTTGCTTTCGCATCTCCCTCCAAAGCTGCAAGATTGGCCCGCGAGGCAAACTCTTGTGCCTGAGCCAAACTCTCATTAGCAATGCTTTGCAATTTGGCCTGCAACAGTCGCATCTCGTCAGCTTGGGTCGCATCGGCCAGCTGGTTTTGCTCCAAGTCAGCTACAATACTTGCGGCGTGCTCGACCAAGCTTCCTTCACCCAGTCCTACCTGCTTTCGTACTACCGCTTGAATCTGCGAAATACTCGACAAGTTCGCTTGCATCGTCCCATCTACACCACCCGTTTGCTGTAAGGACTCGCTGACACGCAAGGAGAGCTGCCGATTCCGACGCTGCGATTGCAAGACTTGCTCAATTCGGCCCGCTAGCTGTTCTGCGTCAGCGGCAATCGAATTCAGAATTTCAGCTTTCGACCTCAGACGCACCGTAATTCGATCACTATCGGCGAATTGACCCAAACTATCGCTAGCGCGAAACCAAACTTCAAAGGTCTCCAAGTCTTCCGTGTCGATATGATTTTCGACTCTCCACTTGGTCGCGACCTGAATTTGCTTGTTCTCAGATGGATTGCTGGTTTCCCATAAACCACCCGAATACAACAGCCGCGAATCGTCTTCGGATGGGAGATCGTCTTGCGGAAATGGAGCAAGCTCCGCGTTTGACTGCCCGCCCGATTTCGCGGCAAACATTGACACGGACACCAACCCAAGATCATCACGGACCTGAGCAGCAAGATCGATCGATGCTTCGCGGGAAACTTGCCTAGTGTCAGGATCTTTCCAACGGATTTCAGGAGGCAGATCTGGAACGACTTCGATGCCCCAAAGACTTGGCAGTTCGGTTACCAAGCCATCTTTCGTTTCGACCTCGAAGCGCCAGCTCACGGACTGCAAAGCAGACCATGACGCTCCCGATTCTCCCACGAGCTCAAAACTTCTTCCGTCTCGTGCAAGCTCAACCTTTGGCAAACTCGATGAAGGTATTTCCGATCGACTGCTGACAGATTGGGGTGGCCGCATGGAACTCTCGCCTAGACGTGAATCGCTTCGAAATCGAAAACGCAAGGATTTCACACGCTCACCGAATCTTCCCCAGAGTTCGACCTGGGAGCCTTGCAGAACCTCGACGCGTTGGCCACTGAGCTGCTTGCTACCGAGGCTGGAATACTCTGGTGCCGAAACCGAGAATTCGTGTGCCTCGATACTCGGCACCGGAATTACCTCAACGCGCTGCCAAGGCATAGAGAGGTCATCACCTCCCACAGCCCGCACTTCAACCGAACCTTCTAGCGGCGGCAAGGTAGTGACTGCAATGTCGCCGAGATTCCTGGCTAGCAGATTTAATTCAGACCCCTCCTTACTTCCCGCTTCGCGCACCTGCACCTGAATTTCTTCTGGCAGCGGAGGACGTTGATCAACGATTTCTAGCTGTAGTTCGGCCCCCAGAGCCCAAGCCGCAGGCAGCTTTCGAAACGCCAAACTATCTTCTCTAGGCCAAGGAGCGCTCAGCCACGGATTGCTCAGACGAAGAACTCCGGTCCAGGCAGCGACAGGCCACAGTGCGCCCAGAGTCAGTAGAACGCCCAGCAAGCAAAACAAGACCGTGGCAGAGCGTTTTAGCTGTGATCGATCGAGAAGCGAATCCCATGCAGGCTGGGCTTGCTGTCGCGACCATTGTTCCATAGCCGCTTGTCGAAACACAGCATTTCCAAAACGCTCATCGTGATCATCAATACTAGCAAGCTGAATTGCAGTAGCCGTCTCTTTACCTCCCGATACAGCGCCTGACTCCATCCAGCGAGCGACGTCCTGCCGACTTGGATCGAACTGCCAAGCTGGCCGAAGAACTCTCCAGCTTGCATAGGCGGCGACCAGAAGCAATGAAGCAAAGGACAGCAGCCGCAAGCCGAATTCTTCTCGTCGCACAAAGCAGTCTAGAACAACTAGAAACGCTCCCCAGCCCAGGCAAACGCTCAACCAAGAGAACAAGGCACGTCTACGAACTAGCCTTCGCGCTTGCTCAATAAGCCGGTCCGTATCGCTCAGCAGTTTTGCTTGCGATACCGAAAATTTTGGTGACGAGGGAATAGAACTCACGGGTGAGTCGATCGCTTTCGAAGATAGTTCTGATGGTGCTTTGCTGGGTTGATCGCACTCCCTATTCTACGCCACTGGAGGTACGCCGACCAAGACGTTCCTTCGGGAGGCAGGGCAAATCAGAGTTTCAATCTGGGAGCCGAAGGCGAGCGCCTTCTTGCCTCAGCGCGACGCTATCGCGTACGGCTCACTTCGCCGATGTGAAACGATTATTACCCCTGCTTCGAGCAGTTAGAGCTGCACTGAATCACCCTTTCCAGCTAGTTTTGAGAAAACGTAAATGGATGCCTACACATCCGCCCCCGCCGGAATACGTGTGCAGATTGGCCAGTTTCTCAAGCGCGAGGGATTTCGCTGCTCGTCGACGCGATCATCGTCACCGAGGTTTCACTGAAGAATTTATCTGGCGGCAAAGTCAAAGTTGGCGAGCGATCGGCAGTCGCGTGTTTCTACCAAGGCGAGCCAGAGTTTATCGATCAACATTGGACGAATCTCTCGGTAGTAGAACCTGTTCGTGCCGCAACCGCGAACGCCCAAGACATCAATAGCACACTCCGAAGCATCGCAGAATAACTTTGGTAAAGCCTCGATACTGGAATTGCAAGTTCTGGAAATTCATCCACGCCTAGTGTCTTCTTCTTTGCAAGGGGGCAAGAAGAGTGGTGGTCCGGGCGTTTCGGAAGGTCGAGTATCGCTTGCTTCCGGCGACGATGACAGGTTGCCCATAGCTGCCGCTAACACCCGCAAGACTTTTCGATTCTTCCTTCGCAAACTGGCCGGAAAAAAAGACGCATCATCCCGGGATTTGATTTCGCCGCCGTGAAGATCGTGCTCTCGGATCCACCTGATTTGCGTAGCATTCACCCGAACGACCTTGGGCGAGAATACATGTGGGTGTCGGACGTCGCGTTTCATGGGCAGCAGGTTCGCGGCGTGCTACTCAATCAGCCAGACTCACTGAAGTCTTACAACGATGGCGACGAGGTTTCCGTACCTCCAGAACAAATGGTGAACTGGGCATACAGCGTGATGAGTGAAGTGTGCGGTGAGCTTACCGTCCAAATGATGCGGCTTGGAATGGATGAGAAGGAACTCAAAGCTCACGCTGACGCCTGGGGCATGGACTTAGGTGTGCTTGGTAGAATCCGACTCGTTCCTCAGAATTACTTGCATGAGGAGGTAAAATCCAAAGGTTCTCTCTTACCAGAACCCGAAGGGCTGTTCGTACACCGCCCCTCTAAGCAAGGTAGTGAACTAGAACAGCCGATGTCAATCAGCATGCGAGAATCGCTGGTTGAACAACCCCAAGAGGCTGGTGGAAGCTAGATCTGCCAGTGTGATCGGGCCTTAGCGGTGAATCGTGTCAGGGCTTGCTGCCGGAGGTGGAACAAACGGGTCTCCATCACCTGAAGACGTTGCGATGATTGTCGCTGCAGCAGCTCTCGCTAATCCAAGACCACCACTACCGCCTGCTGCCCCCGAACCTCCGACCGGTGAAGGCACTGCCTCAACCACCCACCAAGGTACAACCTGCATCGCTAACCTGCGATATATTCGCCTCTTTCGACTTACGAACCGGACGTCTCGGGCACTGGGCACTTGCCCCGTTTGAATTTCGGGCTCACAAAGCTCAAAGGACATGCACCCTATTCCATCAGAGCCAGCCGAGACAACCGTGTAAACTCCCGGGTTCACATACCTGAAGG
>PKCQ01000004.1 GCA_002862265.1 Planctomycetaceae bacterium
TACTGATGACCAAAGTACTCAAGCTCGACTCGTTGTTCGGCCACAAGCCTGGAAGTCAAAACGGCTAGTAAGGGGCATAGGCTCCTATCCCCGTGTTCGCATGAGTCAACAGGCTGGAAGTCTATGCCACGTCAAGGATCGAAGATTGGCGAAAGAGTAGAATCTTTCAATAAGCCCTGATCTTGGGCGAATCGCGAACGCGCGAAGGAACGGAGCAATGAGTAGTGAAGCAGCAGTGGCATCGGCGAATGCGAATGAAAGCGGCAAGTACCAACCGCTTAGCGTATTATTCCCGATCCTGCTTGTAGGGCTAATCGTGCTTTGCCGATTCATTCCAAGTCTGTGGGAAGACGGCCCCTCAATGACTTGGGCCATCGGGGCCTTTGGGCCGGTTCTGGCATCGCTACTCGTTCTAGTTTGGTGGTTGGCATTCAGCCGCGCGACGGCCGTGGAACGTGTTGTCGGGCTAGGCCTTGTTATCGCCACATTGGCGAGCACAATAAAATTGCTCGATGAAACTGTCATGCCACTCGCTGTCGTGATTACGATTCCCCTAGGAGTCGCTGGATTCGCCATCGGTCTTATCATGACCTCCCAGTGGCTTAGTTTCAGACGAACTCTGGTCGGTGCACTGGCTTGCTTAGCATTCAGCGGCTTGTCAGATCTAGTACGAAATGAAGGCGCTTGGGGCGATTTCTCTTTTGATCTGCACTGGCGTTGGAGCCCTACGCCAGAGGAACGCTTTCTCGCGGAGCGTGCGGAAGGAAAGAAATCAGAACCAGCAGAACTAAACCTGACTGAAGGCGAATTTCCGGAAGCATCCTGGTCGGGATTCCGTGGTTCCAATCGCGACGGCGTTGTAGAGAACAGCAGAATTGACGCGGATTGGGAAGCAAATCCTCCTGAAGAAAAGTGGCGGTTCAAAGTGGGGCCGGCTTGGTCGTCTTTCGCAGTTGCCGGAGAAATGCTTTTCACCCAGGAGCAACGCGGTGAACAAGAGTCTGCGGTCTGCTATTCGGCAGAGAATGGCCAGGAGATCTGGGCCAATGCTATCGAAAGCCGATTCACCGAAGCTCTCGGCGGGCTTGGCCCCCGAGCGACGCCGACTTTATCAGGCGATAAACTCGTTTCTCAAGGCGCCGCAGGCTGGCTCCGATGCAATGATGCTCGGACGGGGGAATTACTTTGGAAAGTGGACATCAAACAGGTCGCTGATTGCTCGATCCCCATGTGGGGCTTCTCCTGTTCACCTCTTTGCGTAGAAACCGAGCAAGGTGATTTAACCATCGTTCACACTGGTGCTGCGGGTGACAAAGGCATCATGGCGTTTAGCATGAGCGATGGATCGGTAGCTTGGTCCGTTCCAGCAGGAAAGCAATCCTATGGTTCACTTCAAGACGTGCAACTGCTCGGAAAGCGAGCAATCGCTATTCTCTCAGAGCGTGGAGCAGAGTTCCTAGAACCAGAAACTGGCGTGTCAATTTTCCTTTACGATTGGAAACACACCGGTTACCGAGCCTTACAGCCGCTGATGATCGGAGACGACCGAATGCTGATCCCAACCGGGATGGGCTCTGGTACTCGCTTGGTACAGCTTGCGAAAGACAAGGACGGCGCCATCTCCGGCAAAGAAGTGTGGACTTCGCGACGGCTCAAACCTGATTTCAATGACATCCTTGTTCATGAAGACAACCTCTTCGGCTTTGATGGTGAGATCTTTTGTTCTCTTAAGCTGGCTGACGGCAAGCTTAACTGGAAAGGCGGGCGATACGGCAAAGGACAAGCTATCCTGTTGGCCGATGCTGGAGTCATTATTGTACTCTCAGAGAAAGGTGATTTGGTGCTATTGAAAGCGACGCCGGACGGACACAAGGAACTATATCGTGCACCTGCACTAGAGGGACGGACCTGGAATCATCCGGTGCTGATCGGCAATCAGCTCTACTTGCGGAATGATAAAGAGGCGGTTTGCTATACTCTTCCCATCGCCCCCTAAGCCAAATTCGCATTTTAGAATGGCAATGCAAAACTCAAGTGAATTGGAAAAAAACGAGCTAGAGCAGCTCGAGACGCTAGGGTATGTTGCCCTCGGACAGCTTCTCGATGCTGAAGCGTTGGATTGCATTCGCCGGCGTATCGAAATCCTACTTGCAGCGGAACAAAACCATGCCGGCGTAGAGCTACTCGACTCGCGGAATATCCGCCACGCCAAGGAAGAAGGTGCAGATCGCTTAGCCGATTTGGTCAACAAAGGGGCCGAGTTCGAGACTTGCTTCACGCACTCCAAACTACTAGCTGGAATGAGACATGTTCTCGGAACCAATTGCAAGCTTTCATCCCTGAATTATCGATCGGCTAGGCCTGATGGCGGGGAACAAAAGCTGCACGTCGACTGGCACGAGGCGATCACTGCTCCAGAGTTCATAGTTTGCAATTCGATTTGGCTACTCGATGACTTCACGGAAGAAAACGGCGCGACACGTCTGATTCCCAGATCGCATTTATACCCCAAAATACCTGATCAAGAACTTGAAGATCCATGGGCCAAGCATCCGCATGAAGAACTGGTTACGGGCGAAGCTGGGAACGTCTTCCTTTTCAACGCTTATTTATGGCATGGCGGAACGCGGAACCGAAGCGCTCGTCAACGCCGCGCCATTCACAGTTACTTTTGCCGTCACGATCAGCCACAGCAAACGAACCAGCTGAAACTACTGACGGAAGAAACTCGACAACGACTGCCGGCCGACTCTTTGAAGCTCCTATAGCGCAAATTCGTGCAGGCCAGGAAGTTGAATTTATCAGCTAAGAAGTCGCCGCCAGACTCTTGAGTAACTTTCGGTCTGGCTTAATCAACAGCTTGGCTGCGCTTGGCAGTTCGTGTGCTTCGGCGGGGATTTCATAGCCAGATAAGAAATTCCGAAGAGTATTCCTCCAGTCCTCTGGGAGTTCGCCTTCCACGAAAGCAACAGGGCGGGCTCCGAAGGTCCCATCGGGCTTCGGCACCACGACGACTTGCTGTAGTTTGAACAAATCAAGCATGGCGCGCTCGATATTTTCCGGGTGAACGTTCTCACCGCCAGATACAAACATGTTGTCAGAACGACCGAGTACAGATAGCCTTCCTAGATCGTCCAGGGAACCCAGGTCTCCGGTGTGGAACCAGCCTTCTTCATCCACTATCGAGTGAATCTCTCCGCTTCGGTAATAGCCTGAGCAAAGTGTGTCTCCGCTGACCAAGATTTCACCATCGGAATTGATACGCAGCTGCCTCCCCGTCAGAACTCTCCCGCTAGTGCTGGATGGATCCGTCGCCAGCGAAGTGGTGACTTGCGATGCCATTTCGGTAAGACCATAAGTGGTGTGCACCTTCACGCCTCGCTCTCGCGCTGCATCGATAAGATTTGGATCTATGCTGCTCCCACCCACCAGAATTGACCGAAGGCATCGTGCCGGAAAAGTGTCCTCCTCGAGCAATCGCCTGAGTTGTGTGGTCACGAGTGAAAGGTGTGTAACCCCCCGGTCGGCTATTAAACCTGCACTTAACTTCTCACCGGTAGGAGAACCGACAACCGTCGCCCCGCTTACCGCGCAGCGGATGAGGATCGAGAGTCCGCTTACATGGCAAAGCGGCAAATTCCAGAGCCATCGATCACTGGGTTGCAACGAGATATTCTTCGCTGAGCCTTCAGCACTTGCAATGTGAGCAGCAAGCGAGTGCACGATTCTCTTTGGAGTCCCAGTGCTGCCTGAACTCAGAATGATTGTTGCGGGGCGGTGAAGATCGATGTCGTTCCATTCTCTGCGAGCATCTGATTGGAACGTTCCGTTGTGATGGCGATTTTCAAGCAAAGTTGGCAGCCACACGGCGTCTATCTTCCGCACCACTTCGTCACGGTAAGAATCGGGAAAACGGTAACTGATAGGACATGCTACAAGTTGTTGAGTCAGCAAGCTCCAGAAAGTCAGGAAGCCGTCATAATCATTCGCGGGGCACCAAGCGACATGTCGGCCCGCGTCAAGATCAGGCAGGTGTCGGACGACATGGTCTTGAAGAGACGTGACCAGTTCACCGTAGGTAATCTGGTTCTGACCGTCATCAAATGCGACGAACTCTGCAAAATGCTTTGCGGCCGTTTGAACCGGTGGTTTCATAGCTCTGCGCCTAGATCTAAATTTCGGTGGCGAACTCTTCCAAGGCCGCTAAGTCAACAATCGGAGCCGACGGAAAAGAGAGCATTCCTTGGTGCTTTATCGGCGGTTGACAAAGCAACTCTGCGGAGAGCCAAGCCAGAGTATCAAGCCCGGCCGGAGTCGCAGGAGAGAACTCTCGAGCAAGCTGAGCGACTCGCGCAATTCCGATTCCAGACTCGAATGCGGCGCTGAACACAATCGGTTTGCCGGTCGCCGCCAGTCGCTCCACAGCAGCCCGGCCGCCTAGTAGAGTTGGTTTGCAGATCAGCGCGCTTGCGCTCGGCCATTTATCGAGTGCTTGCTCGCAAGCCAAAGTTTCATCCAATGCGTACTTTATCGCTGTCTGTTTGCAGAGTTCTTCGAGTCGCTCGGGTTCTCGCAACGGTTCTTCGATATACTCCAACTTCAAGTCACTCGTGCGTCTTGCAAAATCGACTGCTGCTTCGAATTCCCATGTTTGATTTGCGTCCAGCCTGACGGAAACAGCTTCAGGCAAGCATTCGCAAACTTGTCGAACAATTTCAGCGTCTTCGGCCGTGCTACGCTGCCCCACTTTCATTTTCACTGCCTGAGGATGGTCGTTGTGGCAGGCATTTGCTTGGGCTAGCACTTCATCGCGGTTGCCCAGAAGCAGACTGTTTATCGGCGTCTCCAGGGGTGCCGAAAACGATGCATCCAAAGCCGATAATGCAAACTCAAGGGCTGGTGGCGGAGTGTTCTTGCCTCTAAGAGCATCGACGACTTCATCGATTGTTTCATGGCTAAAGCCAGGTAGTGGTGACGCCTCTGACCACTGACCTTCTCGCTCGAGCAAGACCCCTTCCCGTTCTTCGTAAGTCCTTCCCTTCAGCCTAATCCGCTGCTTAAGCGGAATTCGAAAACGATAGGCCTTCAGCCCAGTCTGAGTATTCACGAGAGCCAAAGTCCCAGGCAGAACAAAAGAGTGTACAACAAGAGCAGTCCAGCAGTCATTCCAAGGCACGGCCTGAGCTTCAATCCATCGTTTCGCCACACCTTTGAGATCACTAAGACTCCAGGCACGACGATCAAGCACGCAAGTGCAGTTGCCCAACTCTGTTTTTCTCGTTGAGCGCCTGTAAACCAGATCGGTACGAGAGCCGCTCCAACGACGCATAGTGTGTATTGGAATCGGCTAAAGTTAGCTCCCTGACGTACGGCCAAGGTTCTTTTGTTGGCCGTACGATCCTCGTCGATGTCGCGTAAGTTGTTGACAACAAGTAGTCCAGTTGCGATCAGACCAGGCCCGAGACCAGCGATGACCGAACTGAAACTCAGTTGAAGCGATTGCACGTAATGTGTGCCTACAACAGCGACGGGGCCAAAGAAAAACAGGACGAAAGGATCTGCAATTCCGAGATAAGCCAACGAATAGCGTCCGGCGGTGTAGAGAACACCGAGCAAGATACTCACCGCGCCGAGCAGCATGAACCCCCAACCGGCTCGGAGCGACACGAGACAAGCAGCCACAGCTGTGACAG
>PKCQ01000001.1 GCA_002862265.1 Planctomycetaceae bacterium
CCCGTTTTTTTTGGGGGTGGGGGTCTCGGAGCACCGATATGAGGGACAGGACGGGGCCCCTCATGTCGAGCATTTCCTCAGCGGCCCCTTCTATATCCCGGCCCCTCGCCGCAGTCCCCAAGAAAGCCGGCAAGTAAACTTTGCCAAGCGCCGGTTGCTTTTGAGCAACGTTACCCAACGCCTCTGTTTTCAGCCATTCTTGATTCTCGGTCAAAGCGTCGAAAAACTTCCGCAGCCAACCATCCTGGTACACGTGCTCTTTGGTGTTTGGCCAGGTTCCGAATTTCTCGCCATCGTCCCCGAACACGAGGATCGCGCCTGGGCGACGTTCTGCGACTTCGCGAGCGTAGGCTATCGTGTCTTCTGGCGGTGCGAAAGGCAGCAGATAGCGGAGTTTCTCACTGCCTGGGTAAACTCGCAGCAAGCTTCCGTCTTCTTCAGTCAGATACCCACCAAAGAGATCTTCATCGGCCCATCCGGCGGCTTTGAAATGAAAATCATCGAGCACGGTATAGTCGATACCCGCCCGAGCGATATCAGGCGTTAGACCACTTTCCCAAACTCTTTCCGGCATCCACATCCCGTGGATCTGCGTCTGGAACAACCGGTTGAGATACGAGCTATAAGCTTGAATCTGCCCAACTCGATCCCGGCTGGGAAGCATCGTCAGAATCGGCTCGTAAATGGGGCCCCCTAGAATCTCGATCCTTCCTGCAGCAACTAGCATTCGTACCCGTTCAATGTACTCTGGATGATTTATGTCCAGCCATTGCATCAAAGGGCCAGAGGTGTGCAGTGAGAGACTGAGTGCATCGTAGCCCTCGAAGACATCTAGAAACGGCAGATAGCTGTCTTGATACGCCTGCTCGAAAACGCCATCAAAATTGCCGATAGGTTGATGGTTATGTAAAACCAAGCACAAACTGACGTGATTCATGACTGTCTCAAATGGGTGAGTGAGTGTGCTACTTCTTGGGCGTCGTACAATTCGCAAAATGTGACTTGAGCGAAACTGTAACGGCCTGAGGGTTTTTCTGCCAATTTCGTATCGGCAAGCTTTTCGGAGAAAGTAAGCTTTTCCGGGCAATTCTTTACGTCTCTACCTGTGTCCGAATCGCTTATAACGCCTGCAGCGGTAAACAACAGATTGTCTAGAAACTAAAAAGCATCCGCGCAAGTGCCAAGCGATTCCGGGTCGGATCGCATGCTTTGTTTCCAGATAAGGTCTGGAGAAGAGCAAATTCATCAAATTTTCATCAGCACGAAAAATGATTCCAAAGCAAAAACTTGGCGCAACGGGACTGGAAGTGACTCGGCTTGGCTACGGCAGCATGGGACTCCGAGGGCCGAATACTTGGGGAGTCCGCGTTGTCGATGATGAACAGTCCGACAGCTTTCTGAACCTGGTGCTCGACTCAGGAATCAACTTTATCGACACTGCTCCGGCTTACGGCGTCGTCGAGGAGCGGATTGGGCGAGCCATCTCGCATCGACGGGAAGAGTTCTACGTTGCGACGAAGTGCGGCTGTGACTACGTCCAGCACGAAGATTGTTTAGAGCTCAAGTTCACGATGAAGCCGGATGTGGTGAAGCGCGATATTGAAACCAGTCTACGACGGATGAAGACTGATTACATCGACTTGCTTCAGTTTCATGGCGGAGATGCTGAGACGCTTGAGCGAGAAGGTCTGATCGACTTGGTGCAAGACTTCAAAGCCCAGGGATTGATTCGCCACATCGGAATCTCAAGTAAAGGCAAGGAACTTGGGGAGCTGCTTGCGATGGAAGTCTTTGAAGTATTCCAAGTGCCCTACTCTTGCTTGGCTCCTCAAGAGGAATCTACGATGTCCGTGATAGCGAATACAGGAGCTGGTATCATTGTTCGAGGCGGAGTGGCACACGGTGGCCCCGATGCAGAGATCGAAAGACCACTCTTGAATCAAATATGGGAAGAATCAAAGCTCGACGAGCTGGTTCCACCAGACAACACGAAAGCACAATTCATCCTACGACACACCTTAAGCAATCCTCAGGCCGGAACGATCATTGTTGGGACATGTAATCCTGACCACATGAAAGAGAACATAGCAGCAGTCGAAAGCGGACCACTTTCGGAGTCTCTGACTGAAGCGGTCAATCGTCGTGTCAAAGAGTTTTACAGTGAGAATTATGGCTAGTTACTTCCCGACGTTCGTCCGAGGCAAGTCTTCCGGCTTGCATTTCTGTCCCAACGCGTCCATGGCCGCCTTCCTTTTACTGTTGATTTATCAGGGTAAAGCGATTTCCCATGCTCAGGAGAGCGAGTATCCCAACATTGTCTTGATCATGGCCGATGACCTAGGCTGGAAAGATCTGCATTGCTATGGAAATGAGCACGTCGATACGCCCGTGCTAGACAAACTTGCCCGGGGCGGCATGCTCTTCACCGATGCATACTCCGCAGCCCCGGTTTGCACTCCCACTCGGGCCGCCTTGATGACCGGAGAGTCACCAGCTCGATTGCAAATAACAAATCACGCTCCTGGTCACGCCCCAGGATTTCAGAAGGAAGGCACTACCCTCCAAACACCTGCTTGGCAACGTTATTTGCCTTTAAAGCGAGTTACCCTCGCAGAACAGCTCAAAGAAGCTGGTTATGCAACGGCCTTTGTTGGCAAGTGGCATCTTTCCCATCGAAAAAAGAAAGACGGAACGCCAACAGAACCTTCACTGCGACCTGAACACCAGGGCTTCGATGTGAACATTGGCGGCTGTGACTATGGCGGGCCGCCGAGTTATTTCGCACCGTTCCGCAACCCGGCCATGGATGATGGCAAAGAACCATACCTGCCCGAGAGATGCGCTGACGAATGCGTGAAATTCATGCGTGAATCCAAGAGTCGGAGCCAGCCCTTCTTCTTGTGTTGGTGGAATTATTCGGTTCACTATCCTTTCGAAGCACCGGATAAGCTGATCACCAAGTACGAAGAGCGAAACAAGTTACTAGGCGGCAAGATCAAGAAACCAACTTATGCTGCTATGATCGAAGGGATGGATCGTTCGATCGGAACGGTGCTTGAAGGCGTAAAGCAAATGGAGCTAGAAAAGGATACGTTGGTGATTTTCACTTCGGACAACGGTCCCTTTGCGGCCGATGTGCGTCCACTGCGCGGCGAAAAAGGTTACTTATACGAGGGCGGCATCCGAGTTCCTCTGATGATTCGCTGGCCGGGGAAGATAAGTCCGAAGCAATCGAGTGCATCGCCAGTCAGCACAATGGATCTTCACCGCACCATTCTGGATACCGTCAACATGAAACCCGATTCTAGCAATGCGGAGGACGGTGTCTCATTGCTACCTATGCTGACAGGTGGAGAAGAGCTCCAACGCACAAGTCTCTTTTTCCATTATCCGAACTATGCCTTTCACAAGAAAAATCGCATGGCAAGTGCAATTCGCCGCGGGAAATACAAACTACTGCGGTTCTATGACGATGGCTCTCGGGAGTTGTACGACCTTTCAACCGATATTTCAGAAGAAGAAAATTTGATGGAAGAAGAGCCAGCGTTGGCGGGTTTTATGTCACAGGAGCTGGACGACTGGCTCGAAGAAGTCGGGGCTCAACTACCTCAGCATCAGTGATCCCGCTGCGAAATTCGTCGAGCATCTGCCGAATTGAGCTGGGACACGTCTTCTGCAAGTCATGCGTGCAACGAGGGAGATCCGTTTTCTCGCTTAAGCTTCGGTGTTTTGTCACGCTTGAACTTCTCATCAGCCACACTTCCCGCATGCCGGCTTAATGTTCACCGCACATGCCGAACCAACAAAGCCGAGTGTCATGACGCGCACGGTCGACAACAATGTGCGTGCACGAGGAAGGATGAAATCTTTTTCAAATCTATGAATGAGCAGAACCCATTTTCTCCTCCAGTTAACGGATTAGGGGCACACCTGCCTAATCCAGACAGAGCCGCGCTGTTGCGATTGCGTTGGACTCTGATGTTGTTACTACCAGGAGCGATTCTCAACGCTGTGGTTTGGGATATCAAACTGGTTCATGGCACTCCCTTCGCGTGGCTGATGCGGGCTGGCAATGTATTGCTGTTCTTGTTCGGGGTTCTTGCGATCTGGTTCTTTGCCTTGTCCGTCTTAAGGTTTGTTTTATCGATCTTTCATCGGTTTTTAGGACGCAGTTCTTTCGACCGCTGGAATGACTGCCTGCTTGAGTCTTTCCGACGTTTGCCGCTCCGGGCTGTGTTTTGTGGTTGATTTGGGGCAGCGTTTTCTTCGCTCAGACTGACGAGCCTGGCTTCGGTCTCATTACCTTTCTGCTTGCCTCAGCCGCGCATCTACTAGCTGCCTGCTGGTATGTACCGCTTCTTATAAGGCTAATGCAGATCGAACGCGCTGCTCGCATTGCGAGAGATTGAACTTGCCATGAATCAATTGATGCCGACAAGCACCTCACGGGTCTGATGATTGGTGCTAGAATGGGTCCTCCCTTAAGCTGACTCCCCGAGAAACCACATCGATGAATGCGCGCAGAGAATTCTTAACCGCCTCAGGTGCCCTTTCACTTGTCCCGTTAACCGCCGCCGTTGGAAATGGTGCTCCCACTCCGTCCGCAGATATCCCGGGCCCACGCCAGACTCACCCGATTGTATTGTCGACGTATTCTCTTTGGCGATTCCGCAACGACGACCTCCGAGACTTTGACAAGTGCATTGACTTGGCCGATGAATTTGGTTTCGACGGCGTGGAGCTGTTGCTTTATCAGCTAGAACAGAATGAACTGCTCAGTCATTCAAAACTGATGAGCTACAAGCGTCGTGCGCTCTCATTGGGTTTACCCCTCGTTGGCATGTCCACACACCAAGGCTTTGTGACGCCAGATCGTGAGAAACGCAAGCAAAACATAGACCGCACGATTGGCCAAATCGAGATGGCTTACAAGCTGGGAATTCCCGCAATGCGAGTGAATACCGGCCGCTGGGGAACCTCCGGTAGCTTCGATAGGCTAATGAAGAATCGCGGAATCGAGCCGCCGCTGGAGGGCTACACCGACGAAGATGCGTATCCTTGGGTGATCGAGGCACTTGAAGCATGCATTCCGACAGCAGAGAAGTGCGGTGTGGTAATGGCACTCGAGAACCACTGGGGCCTAGGCCTCACACCGGAAGGCATATTGCGAATTGTGAACGCAGTGGATTCGCCATGGTTGCAAATCACGACGGACACAGGAAATTTCCTAGAAGATCCCTACGAGCGATTGGAGAAGATCGCGCCCCAAACGATTTTTGTTCAAGCCAAAACCTACTATGGCGGCGGCCAATGGTATTCTCTCGATCTGGACTATCCCCGTATCGGTAAGATCCTGCAGAAGCACAACTACCGCGGATACATTTCGCTCGAGTTCGAGGGAATGGAAGATTATCGCACCGCCATTCCAAAGAGCTTAGAGTTGATGCGGAACGTCTTTCCACGCGTTTGATGCAGTTTCCAGATTTCATAGTCGAATAGGAATTCCCTTTGAGTTTTCAAATTGAGCAACAAAGACGCAGCAGTTCCGGCTGTATGACTTGGGCTTTGATACTTGGCGGACTACTAGTCTGCGTTGTTGTCTGTTGTGGAGGCTTGGGCTATTTCGCATTCGACTATATGACCGCGCCCATGCAGGCAACAGCCGAGGAGCTTGAACAAAACCAAGAGGT
>PKCQ01000009.1 GCA_002862265.1 Planctomycetaceae bacterium
TGACGCAAGAGTTCCAACGATGGCAATGCAGCTTCCCAAACCTAGAAGCAACTCTTGTGCTAGGAAATCATGACCGACGTGCGCACAAGTTCCCCGGACAATGGAGACTACAAGTCCTTCCCCGTGAACAGATTAGAGACATCACGCTTCTACATGAGACAGAAGAAGCCAACGAGGGACATCAGATCGGTGGTCATATCCATCCAGCAACACTCGCCGGCAAGGGCGTCGATGCGATGCGACTAAAGTGTTTTGTTGTCGACGAACGTACAATCACTTTGCCGGCATTCGGCCCTTTCAAAGGAGGACTGCTCGTTCCACGCAAGCCCCATCGAAGACTCTATCCGATCTGCGATGGCAAAATCTGGAAGAGTGAATAGCCGCACAGTCCTTACTCGAAAAGCAACACTTCAAAACTCACGCTTCGGGTTGTGATTGAGCTCAGACGGACAGCTCTTTCAAAGGACCGGACTGTGAATCTGTGTCCAGATTGTTGTCGAGTTGCCCGAAGCTATCTTGCGGAATGCCAACCGCATAACCCAGAGTGTTATAGAGCGTGGCGATACTTCGGTGGCCAGGCTTTTGATAGGCCGGGTATTGGACGTAGCGTCCGTCAATGCGAAGACGTCCTGCTAAGCCGCCAAGCAATACAAAGGGCCATTGCGTGCTACTGGCATGATGCTTCTCTCCCGCGTCTGAGAAGTAGCATATCAGCGTGTTGTCCAGCATCGTCCCGTCGCCTTCTGGCGTTGCTTTCAACTTGGCAGCGAGTCGTGCAATTTGCTCGATATGATGCTCGCGAATCTTGCGGCGAAAACCAATTGGATCCGAGCCTTCACCGTGTCCCAGTCCGTGTACGCCTTTATCGGCTCCGAGGCCTGAATAAACTGTTCCCAATCCATCGGGCCGGATCGCAATCACATTCGACAGCCCGGTGACAAGAGTGGCTGCGGCGATGTCAAAATGGGCTTCGATACGGTCGGTTTCGACACGCGAAGTATACTTGTCGCTCACTTCGGGCGCGTTGGCTCGGATATACGATTCAACGCCTTTCAACTTACGGCGTCGTTCACGCAAGGACTCAAAACCTTCCAGGTAGATATCGAGTTTCTCTTTCTCCGCGCCGCCGAGACGTTTCTCCAGACTCTTGATGTCGTCCACCATGAAGTCAAGCAAAGTGCCTTGAAGGCGATTCTCTTCTAGGTCCGCTGCACTGGTCGCCGCAAGCGAAAACAATTCTTTGTAAGCATTAAGTGGCGTAGCTTGATAGGGAAGCTGCCGATTGCGGGCCATGGCCGACAAGCCGGGATAAACCACTCCATCCTCGATGGAAGAGCCGCCCATCAAACGTCCCCGCGTCGCGAGCCCTACATGAGGGAAGATGCTCGGTAGCTTGGCCGCCAGAATGCCGTCCATTGTGGGACCGAGGATGTTACCGGAATCATGCTCGCCGCCAGCTTTATAACACCCCATCGCGCCGAACCAACTCGAGTGCCCACCACGACACATTTTGCCGGACAGACCTTGGACAATGGCAAGTTGATCGCGAAAGGGCTCAAGAGCCTTCATTGCAGGATGCAACGTCGCTTCGCGCAGCGAGTGCTCAAGTAGTTTCTCTTGCGGCTTGAGCGAAAGAGCTTGCTGATAGTTGGGACCCGGATTGTTGGCTTCCCCCACCTGGACAAGCTTATCTTCCAATTCTGTTGGCACCAACTCTGCAGGGGTCAAACCACTGCTTTTGAGCACAAAGACAAATCTCGCTGGCCTTGCACCTTCCGATTCGGCTCGGAGATTCCTGACGAAGGACGAAAGCAAGGGTGAAACAGAGAGTCCCCCTGGCAACAACATTGTCTGCCGCACCCACTGTCGTCTTGAGAGTGCCATATATTTTCCTTCTCTTCCTCTAACTTCTTCCGGCGTATGCCAATGCGGGGAGGGTTTCTAGCGGATCAGCTGGAAGTGTCCGTCACCTTCGATACAGAAATGAATCTGAAGTGAGCAACGAAATCACCAATGCCCGAAAGCTGCCGTCTGTTTCTTCGTAGGCATCATCGGCTGCGATCAAAATACTACTGTCTTGCAAAGTTTCATTGCGTCCCATCCAAAACCGAAAGGCATGCCGAACAAAACTCTGCCGAACGCGCGGCGCGTCCGCTAGTCGGTGCATCAGTTCACGCGCATCTTTCACTGGACCATCCAACTCACTGTCACCAGCAGCGATCACACCACCATCCGTTTGGGTCGGTTTTGTACTCTTCGGCTTTTGCAGAGCTTTCGTGGCTCCCAAGCCCTCAAGCTCTCGAAATTGCCCGAAATCGTCATAGCTTTCGAAGGGAAGCCCCAGCGGTTCCATTTTTCGATGACACTGCCAGCAATATTCTTCACGCGTCACGGCCAGTCGTTCACGAAGCGTCTTGTTATGGTCTTCAGGCACAGCCGCGTTCACTGTGATCGGAATATCAGGAATACTGCCAGCCAACAAATGCTCTCGAATCCATTTACCCCGACGTATCGGATCATTCTCAAAGTTTCCAGACCAAGCACCAAGCCAAGCCGGATGTGTCAGCATGCCTACTCGTTGATTCTCCGGCATCTGAAATGGCTGCTCTGTGGGATAGTCCCAAGTTTTCTCATCCAAGTTATAAAACTGAACCGTCTTCCTCCAAGTCGGATTGGCTTGCGGAATCGGCGATCCGCCCTTGCCAACCCATTCAATAAAGTACTTGTATTTCCGGTCCTTAGTATTGCCTGGCCTGATGCGATCGGTGATGTACTTGATCCGTCGCTCGTACTCGGAAAGTGAGCCTGGCCACTGCACGAAGAACTTTTCGGTCGTGAGCAACTGCTTCAGGACTTCGCGATCTTGTTCGACCAAGTGCAAAACAAGCATGTCTGCATCTTTGACCAAAATCTTGGCGTTGAACTCTTTGCCTGCCCGATCGCCTTTGAAAACCGTCTCCACCGCATGGTATCCAAAGAACTCACGAAAGAACCGCAAAACTCGCGGCTTCTCGACATGCTTGGCATCCCAGAGTTGCTCAACGAATCGTCGGATATCCTCGCGAGTCTCCAGTTCACCAGCTTCAGCGATTTCCAGTAGCGTTGGTCCGGTTGGGCGCTGACTCCTGTCCCGTTCTTTGGGTGGACCAAAACGAAGTTGATCCGGCCCTTCATCTGTCAAAGCGTACGCGATGGCGTGGGCAAGTTCGTAGGGGGAGAGCAATCGGCGACCCTGCTCATCTTTCTCTCCCAAGCCGACTTCCATGCGGTAGATAGCCTCTGGGCGGAGCATAACAGCCATCGCCATGGTACGAAGTCCGTTTACGTTGCCACCGATCCCGATCGAGTCTTTCAACAAGGCTCCAAACTTCGCGAGCTCCTCACTGGTTGGTTTGCGTCGAAGGACAATGCCAAATTCTTCGCGAACCGCAGCCTCAATCTGTTCCTGCCCCGGTACCGCCTCCGATTCCATAATGGCTGTGAAGGACTCGGGAGCTTGTTGATAAACGCGTTCGACTTCCTTCTTCACCTTGCGATCCATCTCTAGCTTGCGGAAACCGCTGGTCTGCAGCTGCGCAATCTGCGTGCAATTCAGCATCAGTTGACCAAGCGTCGCGGAATCGACGGCATACAGGCTTGCGTAGTTGCTGATGACGCCCTTTCCGTCACTCAGCAAAAATGGCTTACTTAGCGGACCGCCTTTGTTCAGCTGCCGAAAACCGGTGAGATAATCCTCGTAAGCCTCCGGATGCAGACGCCACAATCGTGGCGGACTTGCCGCCGGCCCTTGCTCCGCCGCCAGCTCACGATCAAACAGACGGTCATGATTCAGCAAGTTTGCGTAGGAGGGCTGATGTTGCTGGTAGTCGATCTCGAGTGGTTGCCCGAGCTCTTCGAGCTCGGCCCGCAACGCCTCTACGAACCGCTGGCTTTCATTAGTGTCCGGCTGCTCCGCATCGGCAGTCGGCATGTTTGCCGAAACCACCTGTCGGGCGACTTCTTGCCAGAGCTCCAAATTGTCTTTCGAGGGGGCAAGCAATTGGTCCAATGCGATGCCTGACTCGGCCGAAGATCCCGAGTGGCAGTCCATGCAGTAATGCTTGACGAAGTTGGTGACACTTGCATCATCCGCAAGTGTGCTAGCTAGCTTCAGACTACTTAGTACTAGTAAGCAGGCAAGTAATCTGCGAAAGGACACAGAGATTCTCAGGGTCGGTGGGAAAGGGTAGGGTCATATATATCATAGCAGCAAGGTTCCTCGATCTTGTCTTCCCTTTGATAGCTTCTGCTTCATGAATGACATAACCAGTGATTCAGGAATTGGACGCAATCGCGTATGCTGCCAGTTCAGCCTCGCTAGCGGTGCGAAAGTGGGATAAAACAAGATAAGGAGGCTGTTGGCTCGATGGTTTACATTGCGTTGTTTGGCGGAATCGCTTGGCCCGCATACAGCCTGATCGCGGGTTTCTTTTTGGTAGGAGCTCGCTCGCGTAGTGTACGGCGAGAGCTATTATGGTTTATCGGGCCTGCATCTATAGGAATCTGCTGCAGTTGGCTCGAAAACGATAATTCCCAAGTGCTGCCCTTCGCTGCCGGTGCAGCACACTGCGTTGCTACAGGAACTCTCTTCTCGGCGTTTCTAGGCGTGGTATCTCGAGCTATTCACCATGATCAATTCGAAATCGTTTTCCTTTTCCGATTCTCAACTTATTGCGCAGTTCCTTCATTACTGGCTAGAACATCAGCGCTCCAGCCTTACCTGGCGCAACTGACACTCACAACTTTGATCCTGAGCATCGTTTACTTTGCGATCTTTGGAGTTTCCTACCGTCGTTTTATCGAGCCGAAATCCCGTCTTTTCCTGTTTACTTTCCGATGAACTACATTGCCACAGAGAGCGTCCTCACAGAGAGCGTCCTCACAGAGAGCGTCCTGATTGCGACCCGAGGAATACCAGATGCATAGAAGAGACTGGTTGCCCTTGGTCCCCTAGAACACCTGATCGTCGCTTGCTATCCGCTAAGCTTCCTGTTTATCTGGGTTTGTAGCAAGAGCGTGAAAGAGTTTTTGATAAAGGAGCGACAAGATTGGTTCATCGCCGAGTACCAAAGCAGCAACACCAAGAATGTGCAGGGCTCCTGAAACTAATAGGTGATCTCGCACCACCTACGTGGGGTTCCCACCGCAAACCCTGTAATTCAAGGTGAAACAAATGTAATCCAGCTTGATTCTCGAGACGGGGCGTGCTGAAATAGAGTTTTCTTCCAAAGCAGAGTAAAGCCGCCTACTCTGCCAGACCTTTTCCCACCCAACCCTCTCTCTTCACGAGGTTTGCCTATGCTGGAATTCGGTAGATTCAAAGCTAATACCTGCAGCGGTGTTTCACGCCGTGGATTTGTGAAAACAGCAGCCACCATTCCGCTGGCACTCTCAGCTGGAATTCCGAGCCTGGCTGAAGCTGAGGAAGCAAGAGAACGCGCCAAAGCGAAATCAGTCCTGCTTCTATGGCTGTGGGGCGGTCCGAGCCACATTGACATGGTCGATCCCAAGCCAAACGCTCCTATGGAGTATCGCGGGCCATTCGGAACGATTGCGACGAAGACACCTGGGATGCCGAAAGCTGACATCCAGACTCTGAACTACCAAATCGTTGATGTTCATCATCGTTTTTCCGTACCGAAGGAGTTAC
>PKCQ01000008.1 GCA_002862265.1 Planctomycetaceae bacterium
ACCATGTCGCTTTCTGTCGACGCCAGCAACATACGAACGTTGCCGAGTGCGTCGCTTGGGGCAAAACGGTTGGGTTTCGTAAAAGTACCTCATCGATTCAGCACGAGCGAGCCTGGTCGTGGCGAGACGGTTACGGAATGTCTTTATGCCGAACCGGTTTACTTGCTGGACGAGGTGGATTCGCACCTGCTCGTGCATAGCCAAGATGGCTATCTCGGTTTTTTACCATCATCTGACGTGCAACGAGTCACTGCGAGTGAGTTCGAAGACTATTTGTCTGGCCCTAGAGCCAACGTTCAGTCCGACTGCAGGACTGAGAGCGGACTCTCGTTGCAAGCCGGGACGCAACTTACGTGGATTGAGGAAACAGACCAAACTATCTTCGTCGCATTGCTGGACGGCTCCCATGTTTCTCTACCAAAATCCCGTTGCCAAAAGGCAGCGGATCGTTCTGAAACGATCGAGCAAGTGCTGCGTAACGCCCTCGCTTTGCAAGGCACTCGTTACCAGTGGGGCGGAAAGACGTCCGATGGTATCGACTGTTCAGGACTCGTGCAGACTGCATTTCAATCTGTCGGAGTCTACCTGCCGCGTGATTCGAACCAACAGTTCTTGATGGGGCGGCTAACTGCCACACGCTGGCATACGGCCGGCCTGCGTCGTGGTGACACCATGTACTTCATCGGCGCTCATGGTCGTATTCGCCATACTGGAATCTATCTCGGAAACGATCAGTACCTCGAGGCAGTGTCGCCGGTGGCCAAAATTACAAGCCTGAATCCGAGAGACTCCAATTACGATGCACGCCGTGACGCAAGCTTTGTGTTTGCAAAACGATTGTTCTGAAGCTCAATGATCTCGTGGCGAACGGCGACTCGGGCTCATCCGGGTGAAATCGTACGTTCGAGAATTCGAAGACTTGTTTCGTCAGCGTCGAGCTCTGCTTCGGCACCATGAGGTATGGTCAGATTCAATCGCGTGTGGCCCACAGGGAAGTTTGTCATGACAGGAACGCCGAGGTCGGCAAAGTAGTGCTCGAAGATATCCTGGCATGCGGATTGAGCGGTTGACTCTCGTGCTAGAGAATCCGTGAGCGTACCCACGATGATTCCTGATACATCGTCCAAAATCCCAGTGAGCCTGAGCTGTGACAGGTAACGATCGATGCGGTAAGGTGCTTCGTCGACATCTTCGATGAACAGAATACTTCCTCGGAAGTCAACTTGGAAAGGCGTTCCAAGTGTAGAGCATAGGAGAGTCAGGTTTCCACCGAGCAACCGCCCCTTGGCTCTGCCACCGATGAGTTTTTTCGGATGTAGGCCATTCTCGGGCAGCTCGATACAGTAACCTTTTGCACGTTCGACCGTGTATCTTGCCCTCAGAAGGGAACCCCAGAAGGAATTGGTCACTACCGGGTTCTCTTCATCTTTGTCATATAGATAAGCCTGAGGCATTGGTGAGTGGAAAGTGATCAAGCGTGATTTTTTAGCGATGGCTAGGTGCAATGCGGTGATATCCGAAAAGCCAGCGACAATCTTCGGGTGCTTTCTGAGCCCTTCGTAGTCGATTCGGTCTAGAATCCGCGTCAGTCCGTAGCCGCCTCGAAACGGAAAGATGCCGGCGATGTTCGGGTCCGCGATCGCGTTGTTCAGTTCTTCTAGGCGTTCAGCATCGCTACCTGCCAGATAGCCCTTTCGCCGACTTGCGAGAGATCTTGGCACAACGACTTCCAGTCCTTTGGTTTCGAAGACCCGCCGAGCCGTTTCCACTTTTGCTGAATCGACAGGGCCAGCGGGAGCAACGAAGACCACCTTGTCCTCCTCACGAAGTGCAGGAGGCGCTATCCAACCAAGCTCGTCTTGCCTAGTGAATGCTACTGCGGGCAGCTGAAACGCAAGGGCAGAGAGGGAAACACCTGCTATCAGTTGTCGGCGCCTGATACTCATTAGAAGTTCCTCAATTCAAGAGCGCAATATTAGCCAGATGCATCGATAGCGAGCTGGCAGGGCGGTGGAAGAGTGCGGAATACATTTTGACTCATTAAAACGAACTGCGATACGCAACCAGCAGGCTTTCGCACCGGCTACAGTTTACTGAAGTTCAGCTCGTCACACCCTAAGCCACGAATCGCTTAGTTCTATCAAATTCCTCCAGTGACAAACGGCTACCCGCAGGAAACGCAATTACGATAGAGCATTCTAGAAGGCCCCGGATTGTTCCCACCCTTGAGAGACCTAGATGTCCAAATTCTGTCGATTTTACTGTTTACGCTTTCAACTGAGTTTCGCGTTCCTAGTTTGCCTGACGATCGGCATATCATCTCCCGTCACGGCGCAGGAAGTAAAAGGCTTGGACGAGAAATACTCGGTGGTGAAGTGGCGGAGTATTGGACCTTTTCGTGGTGGTCGATCGGTTTGTGCCTCAGGCGTCATTGGCGATACACAGACTTACTTCATGGGAACCACCGGCGGTGGACTTTGGAAGACTGAAGACGCGGGGCAGCATTGGACGAACGTGTCGGATGGCTTCTTTAAAACTGGATCGGTAGGCGCTGTGGCGGTTTCGGAAAGTGATCCAAACGTCGTTTACGTCGGAATGGGAGAACACGCTCCACGGGGCGTGATGACTTCGCACGGTGATGGCGTCTACAAGTCGACCGACTCTGGAAAGACTTGGCAGCATCTTGGCCTGGCTGAAACACAGCACATCGCACGCATTGTGATTCATCCAAAGAATCCGGATATGCTGTTTGTCGCTGCTCAAGGCGCGCTGCATGGCCCTTCCCAGCAACGCGGGATCTTCAAGTCTATCGATGGCGGAAAGACCTGGAATCGCGTCCTGTTCGTTAACGAACTCACAGGTTGTTCGGAACTGTCGATCGACTTTAGCAACCCACAAGTGCTGTACGCCACGATGTGGGAGCATCAGCGGAAACCTTGGAAAGTCATCAGTGGTGGTGAAGGCAGCGGCGTCTACCGGTCAGCCGATGCGGGAGAGACTTGGAAGAAGATCGAGGAGGGATTGCCCGAGCAAAAAGGCAAGATGGCAATCTCGGTCTCTCGCTCCAATCCGAACAAAGTGTACGCCTTGGTGGAAGGTGACAGCCAAGAGGAGAAAGGCGGCCTCTTCGTCTCCAACGATGGAGGTAAGAATTGGAGCGTGCGCAGCAAAGACCACCGACTTATTCAGAGAGCATGGTATTACACCGAGGTTTTCGTCGACCCAATGGACGAGCAAACGGTCTATGTGCTAAGTGCTCCTGCTTTGCGGTCCATCGATGGGGGCAAGTCCTGGGAAGCACTTTCAGGAACACACGGTGACTATCACGACTTGTGGATCAATCCTAACGATTCACGCAACATGGTCATTGCCAACGATGGCGGTGCAGCGATCAGTTTCAACTATGGCAAGACTTGGTCGCGGCAAGATAATATGCCCACGGCTCAGTTCTACCGAGTCAACGTGGACAATCAGTTTCCTTATCGCGTCTACGGTGGCCAGCAGGACAATTCTTCTGTCGTGATCTCCAGCCTTGAGCTCGGCAGTGGAGGTATCTCGACTCGCAGTTGGACTTCTTCTGCAGGCGGCGAGAGTGCCTTCCTGGCCTTCGATCCAGACGATCCTCGCTACGTGATGGGCGGCAGCTATCTCGGCACGATCGAACTACTCGATACCGAGTCCTCTGCTAGTACGAACATCATGTCCGCTCCGATACAGTACCTTGGTCGAGCGGCGCGAGACATGCGTTACCTGTTCAATTGGAACGCACCAATCATTTGGTCGCAGCACGAGCCAGGCACTTATTACCACGCCGCGCAATATCTATTGCGAACGAAGGACCTTGGCAAAACATGGGAGGAAGTCTCACCTGATCTAACGCGCGACCAAGACAACAAACAAGGCAAAGGCGGTGGCCCACTCACGATCGAAGCCGTTGGGGCAGAGAACTACGGCACCATCAGCTACGTCGCCGAGTCGCCTCATGAAGCAGGCGTACTCTGGACGGGCAGCGATGATGGGCTCGTGCACATCACCAAGAACGGCGGCAAGGATTGGAAAGATGTCACGCCGCAGGATCTTGAGGAATGTTTGATTAATACGATTGAAGTTTCGCCACATGATAAAGCGACCGCTTACATCGCTACAACGCGTTACAAGTTCGAAGACAAGCGGCCTGGGATCTACAAGACAACGGACTACGGAGAGTCTTGGACAAAGATTACCACCGGGATTCCGGACGGAGCTTTCACGCGTGTGGTGCGTGAAGACGAGGACCGCAAGGACTTGTTGTTCGCCGGTACCGAAACGGGACTCTATGTTTCATGGAGTGGTGGTGAAAAGTGGGAGCCATTCCAACTTAACTTGCCAGTAACGCCCATCTTGGATCTCGCGGTTCGCCATGGCGACTTGATCGCAGCCACTTCCGGCAGGTCATTCTGGATTCTGGATGATCTGGCTTTGCTGCAGCAACATGACACTTCGAAGAAAGATTTCCATCTCTTCGTTCCCGAGCCAGCGATACTCTCGAATCACTACAGCGAGCTGAGTTCGACGAGCAAGAGTTTCACGGGCTCGAATTCGCTGCGCGGCGTGAACCCGGCCAACGGAGTGGTCATCTATTACACACTTCCGAAACTTGAGAAAGACCAGCACATTACACTCGAGATATTGAACGCCAGTCGCGAAAGCATCATCGAGTTCTCATCCAAGAAAACGCAAGGTTTTCAGAGCTACGCCGGCGGCCCTCCCACACCAAAGACAATCCCAAAGGAGGGGGGCTTGAACCGCTTTGTGTGGAACATGCGGCACAAGTCAATGCCAGGCATTCCCGAGGCTTACATCGAAGGTAGTTACCGTGGGCACAAAGTCGTTCCGGGCAACTACACCATCAAGCTCACACTAGGTGAGGAAACGCTTGAGTCGAGCGTCGAGATTGCCACCAATCCACTCTACGACGTGCCCGACAAACAGTACCAAGTATACGACTCGGTCATGGTGGCGATGGAAAAGGAGCTGACCGAAATGCATGAGATGACAAATCGACTGCATCGAGCTCAGATTCAAATCGCAAGTTTGCTGGAGAAGATTGCCGAAAAAGAGTCTTTGGCGAAGCTCAAGGGATCCGGTAACAAGCTATTGGACGATCTGAAAGCCTGGGATGAAGAAATGGTCCAGCGCAAGTCGAAGGCCTACGATGACGTTGAGAATTTCCCCAACAAGTTTACGGCCGAATACTTGTTCCTGATCAACCAAACCGAGAGCTCCATCCCACGCGTGACTCAGGGCTCATTAGATCGTCGCGATGAACTCGAAGCCCAATGGAAGAAACTCAAGCAGCGTGGCGAGCAATTTATCAAATCTGAGATTCCGGAGTTTAATAAGCTTCTTTGGACTAACAGGATTGGGGCCATCTGGGCCATGGATGGTGAGTAGGTCGCTCTCTGTTCAGGGTAGGGCAATTCAAAATCTCAATCTGTGAGCCGACAACGCAAGCCGCAGGCCAGCGTTTTCTTGGTTAAGCCCAAAACTGACGTATACGATTCACTTCGCCAATGTGAAACTCTGATTGCCCCTGGCAATGCTTGAAGGTTAGGTGTAATTAGACTAGTCCAGAGCTTTATAACTCATTCTTTCTGAAAGGTTCGTTGTGAGTTCAAGAAGTTGGATGGCCCTCAGATCTTGTAAGGCT
>PKCQ01000226.1 GCA_002862265.1 Planctomycetaceae bacterium
TTCATCAGATTTCACTTTTGCAAGTGCTGAGATAGCAGCGGCTTGCCGGTTCCGATAATCGTCCGTTTAAGAATGCGGCGGACGCGACACTCTTCGACTTCAAGGGTTTGAAAAGTTCTCTGGTCCGCGCGTCACATCATATCTTCAAGTGCTTGTGTGTGACGTGACTCAAACGACTTCGACTGGAAGCAACAACGACACTCCGAGACAACTCAAGCCCCGTCTGATCTCGTACGAGCGTTTTTTCCCGGCGGTTGGAAAAAGAGCGAACCACTCACATGACGACAAAAGGTTTGGCAAGTTGCGTGGTCACAAAGATAAGATCCGGTTGTCCAACATCTAAAGCAAAGAGCGTCTTGGCTGTCTATTGAAAAGCCACTTGAGAAAAGCAGCGTAGTCTCAATGTCGCAGTCATTGCGTCAACCCACTCGTGTAGTCTTCGCCGTAGACAATGCAATCTCGTTCGCTGCAGCAATTTTGCGCCCTACCAGACTCCTGCATCGATCACAGCCATTAAAGCTGTCTAACCTCTGAAGCAAACTACGCATTCCAAACCTAGTTTTGTTCGAGCTGACTTTTTCTGCGGTTTGGCCAATAAGTGGAGCTTTTCAAATCGCTCGCCATCTCGTTGCCCCTCGGATCTCTTGCCTTGACGATCGCTTAGTCGCGAGAGCAGCCGCAATAAATGGCGTGCAATGCGTCTGTCAGCAACAATTATAGAAACGCTGAATACGCTCGAAGCACTTTATGTTGTTTATCAACGCGCTAGTCGGTCGGTTGTAGACCAGCGTACTCATTGTGGATCTGCTCGATTTTTTTGAATTAAGACGGGATTTTTTGTTAATTTTGACTTGTTCGATTCCTACAGTTGCCTGTAACTAGTCGGGCGGGTGCGTCCATCAAATTCGTAACGGGCAAACGCGTATGAATTCAACATCGCTTCAGGACGGACGCCGATCGTCCTGCGGTCCCAGACCTGTAACACCTGTCGGCATTCTTGCTGAAAAATTGCTAAGCCTCACCGATTCACTGGACGCGGGTTCAGTCATCGACAGCCAATCGATGAGTGAACTGCGTCAAGCTATGGCTTTGGCATCAGGCCTCGATTCCTACGTGGCGAAGTGCACAAGTCCTGAGTCTGCTGAACTGGCGCACCTTGCCAAGCAGACGGCCATTGAAAATTGGGGAGGTCAGTTCGACGCTGGGCAGACGGAGATTCCGCTTGAGCAGGAAATGCTCTCGGGCCATGTCGAAGGTCAATTCCTAAAAATGCTGGTAGCGGCCACGGGAGCAACCAAAGTTCTTGAGATTGGAATGTTCACCGGCTATTCGGCTTTGGCTATTGCACAGGGCCTTGGTCGAGACGGCCGTGTGGTTGCATGCGAACTCGATCCCTACACCGCGCAGTTCGCGCAACGTGAATTCGATCGATCTGAGCACGGCAACAAAATTCAAGTTGAAATCGGCCCCGCTTCTAAAACATTGCGAAAACTCGCTGATGGCGGCGAACAGTTCGATTTTGTTTTCATCGACGCGGATAAACCTGGGTACATCGGCTACTTCCGACAACTGATAGAACTGGAATTGCTCTGCCCCAACGCGTTGCTCTGCATTGACAACACTTTGCTTCAAGGGGAACCGTATTGCGACGAAACACCTTCCGACAACGGAAGAGCCGTTGCTGAGTTTAACCGCTGTGTCGCGAACGACACAAGGGTTGAACAAGTTCTGATCCCGCTTCGTGATGGAATCACCATGATCCGCTTGGTAAACCAGCAGGTCGAAACGGAAGAGCCGAAGTGAGCACCCTAGCAAACGAAGGGATTCCTAGCCGGGAACGCAATGGTGCATCGATCGTTGCGACCAGTGGTGGCAATCATTCAAGTTGGCTCGAGACGTTGCGAATCGTCGCCAAGGATCTCGGAACAATTGCGTTGTTGTCCTTGCTAATGCCGCTGAACTTGGCATTGACCTCCGCCGCACTAATCTTCCGCCTATTCTTGTGTCGTTCTCGGGGTTATCGCCGTCCGCTGGCGGCCGACTCTAAAACCGTTTTGATTAGCGGCGGTAAGATGACGAAGGCACTGCAGCTTACGCGGCTATTTCGCCGTAGCGGTTACCGAGTGATCCTTTGCGAAACTCCTAAATATTCTCTAACGGGTCATCGGTTTTCTGCCGCCGTCGACAAGTTCGTGACTACCGCCGAACCTACGTCAGCCCGCTACGCCGCATCGCTGCTAAATATTGTCAAACAGCATAACGTGGATCTTTACGTCCCCGTTTGCAGCCCAGTTGCCAGCCAGCATGATTCTGAAGCGATTAAGACGCTATCGCCGTATTGCAAAGTCATACATCCATCTCCGGAAAATATAAGGACGCTCGATGACAAGTTTCAATTCGCTCGAAGCGCCCAATCCCTTGGCCTGGGCGCTCCGAAGTCGTTTCTGATCACGGATCCTCAACAGGTCATTGACTTCGATTTCTCGGTTGAAGATCGTGACTATATCCTGAAAAGTATTAAGTACGATTCGATACGTCGGCTGGACTTAACGAAGTTGCCTCGCGCGACTGACGAGCAGACAGCTTCTTTTGTTCGCTCACTGCCAATTAGTGAATCGAATCCATGGGTCATGCAGGAGTTTATTCCCGGAAAAGAATTCTGTACGCACAGCACGATTGTGGATGGGGACCTTCGCGTGCACTGTTGCTGCGAATCGTCCGCGTTCCAAGTCAACTATGCACATATTTCTGAACCGGAGACCGAATCGTGGGTCCGTCGTTATGCCGCTGGTATTCAGCTAACCGGACAAGTCTCGTTTGACTTTATCCGTGCCCACGACGACGGCGGGTTATACGCCATCGAGTGCAATCCGCGTACGCATTCTGCAATCACAACGTTCTACGACACCGATCAAGTAGCTGATGCTTACTCGGCCGAAACTGCGGGCAGCACGGTAACCCCGAATAGCGATAGTCGCCCGACCTACTGGCTGTACCATGAACTGTGGCGAATGGTTACTTCGTTGAACAATCCTGCTCGCTTTTGGCAGCGATTTCAAATCATTCGGCAAGGCAAGGAAGCGATTTTTGACTGGCACGATCCATTGCCGTTCTTTTGTGTGCATCACTTTCAGATTCCCATCCTGCTCTTGCAGGATCTCAAGCGTCAACGAGGTTTTGTTCGCATCGATTTCAATATTGGAAAACTCGTCCAGCTTGGAGGAGATTGATGAGGAAGTTGCGAGTTCTCCATTTGATTGGCTCTGCGGAGAGTGACTTCTTCCGTGAGTTGTCGTTTGCCTACGCAGGTGATTGCTTAGAAGCCGTCGGCGATACGAGACGATACGAAAATTTAATCGCATGTGTGACTCCTGATGGCAAGTGGTATATTGCGGATCAATTCACCCGTAAAATAACTGAAAGAGTCGAACCCGTCTCGCTTGCTGATGCGATCCAAACGATAGAAGCTGCACAAGTCGACGTGGCATTGCCGCAAATGTTTTGCATGGCGGGGATGACCGAGTTTCGCAGTCTGTTGAACCTTTTGAAAATCCCTTTCGTTGGTAATTTGGCTCCGGTGATGTCCCTGACCGCTAACAAATCAAAGGCTCGAGCAGTAGTCGCAGCGGAAGGAGTGCTTGTTCCCAATGGCGAGATTGTTCGCAGTGGTCAAACACCAACGATCGATTGTCCCGCGGTCGTAAAACCTGTTGACGCAGACAACTCGGTCGGCGTTTCCTTAGCTCGTTCGCCTGAGGACTATCCTCTTGCGATTGCGCGAGCAACCGAACATTCCACAAGAGTGCTTGTGGAGCAGTTTATACCGGCTGGACGTGAAGTTCGTTGTGGGGTCGTCGAAACAGGGTCGTCGCTTGAGTGCTTACCGCTTCAAGAATACCGGCTCGACGCACACACACCGATTCGTGGTTACGAAAGCAAGCTGACGACGAACAAAGATGGCGAGGTCGACTTAGTATCGAAATACCGCCAACACGCCTGGATTGTCCCGAGCGAAGACCCAGTCACTCGACCAGTTTGGGAAATTGCCAAACGATGCCATGTCGCGTTGGGCTGCCGCGACTACAGCCTATTCGACTTCCGGATTGATCCCACTGGGCAACCCTATTTTTTAGAGGCCGGTTTGTATTGTTCGTTCGCACCCAACAGCATCCTCACTACGATGCTGGTTGCGACCGGCAAGACTCTGCAATCGTTTTTTCACGAGATGCTTTGCCGCGCCATCGACCGTGACGTCAATGTGACTGTCCCATCGATCGTCGCTACCCACTCTTAACTATCTACCAAGAGGATATTACATGTCAGCAGTACTATTCGGTTCGATTGGAAGCGTTGTTGAAACGTCGGAAGTTCAGCGTGCAGCCTTCAACGAAGCTTTTCAAAAGCACGGCTTGGATTGGAAGTGGACTCGCGACGAATACCAAGACTTACTGGTCCACAGTGGTGGTCGACATCGCATCGAAGCATATGCAAATTCTCGAGGTGAAAATGTTGATGCTGCCGCTATCCACCGCATGAAATCAGACATCTTTCAGCAAGCAATACGCGAGGGCAGCATGAAGCCGCGTCCAGGCGTTGCCGAATTAATTCGTGACGCGAAGCACCGTGGTTTGAAAGTGGGTTTGGTCACAACGACAAGTCGTGGCAACATCGAAGCGCTGTTGTGCTCAGTTGCCCGAGCCGTTGATGCTAGACATTTCGATCTGATTGTCGACGTAACACAAGCGGCTGAACCGAAGCCCTCCCCGGACTGTTACAAGTTCGCTATGCAACAACTGCGTGAGGACGCAGATTCCTGCATCGCTTTCGAAGATAACGTAGACGGAGTCACCTCCGCGAAGGCCGCCGGACTGACCTGTGTAGCGTTTCCGGGCAATAACACCGCCGATCACGACTACTCTGCCAGTGACTTTTGCACACAAGAGCTGTCTTCCGCCTTGCTCGACCAATATCTAACAGCTAAGCCAATCGCTTAGTCAGTTTCTCAATTGAAAAGTGATCGCGAATGCATCTTAACATCAAGACTCTGTCGCCGTTCGGAGGCGAAATTGTCGACCACTCGCTGGTAGAGCTTTCAGACGATCAAGTTGTACAGTTGCGTACCGCCCTGGGAGACAAGGGTTTTGTTGTTTTTCGTAATCAAAAGATCGACGATGAACAGTTCGTAAACTTCCTTAAGCGTCTTGGTCCACTTACGTTCACGGTGGGCGAGCAACCGGTTAAGGGTCACGACATGTTAAATGTAGTTTCAAACGTCGGTCGAACCACTCTTCCACGAAGCGTCTTTCACACGGACAGCAGTTACGTCAGCCGGCCGCCGGCCTACACCGCACTACGCGCCGTTGAGTTGCCCGATTCGGGTGGCGAGACTTTATTTACCGATCAATATGCGGCTTTTGAATCGCTGCCTTCATGGGTGGTAGAAAGGCTGGGTGAGACACTCGTTCTGCATGTCGCATCCCGCGTGACGCTCAATGCTTCTGACGAATCGCAATGTTGGCATCCTCTGTTTCGGCGGCATCCTGCGGGGAAGCTTGAAAATGGCAAAAATGGCTACGGATTTCATCAAAATCATGGTGATGACTCGATGAGGACGACGAAAAGATGGGCAACCATGCGGGCGATTTATGAGGCTCTGCAGCTTCTGTTGCAAATTG
>PKCQ01000216.1 GCA_002862265.1 Planctomycetaceae bacterium
CGATCTCATCGACTATGGGAACAATATTTAGCATCCGAGGCTGGTACTGAGATGCAATTGTTGCACGAAGGCGCGGAGCAGTTCGAGCACTTTACCAGTCGTGAGCTCCGGCAGCGTTTGTTGCAGGAAACCGATGCACCGGCGGTCGACCCACACGGTGCTCCAATACCGCCCGAAGCCAAGTAGCTGGTTTTCTCTAGGGAAAGTCGTGAAGACTTTCGGCCCTCCGGCACGCGTTTTTTTCATACCCCGGAGCGTATGTCTTGAAGTTGCCTGTTTCGACTCAGAATATAGGGCTAACCGTCGTTTACGTAGGAATATGCAAATTACTCTCTCTAGAGATGTAGGCCGGCATCAGCACGAAGACCACGCCTAAACAGCACGAACGCCACTATTGTTGCACACTGTAATAGGAGTTTGAGGAGCACAATTTGCGTCCGATGTACCGGATTTCGCATCGTTTGCTCGTTACGTTCACAAGTAATCGCCATGTCAAAAAGCGTAAGCGGCGCAACCAGCATGTCCTTGCTCACGCTTCGGGTTGAGATTTAGTGTACTCATTGGCGACCTACAACCGCATAGCTTCCCAGTCGATGGGCGCATGGCGATCGAGGCTTCGGTTCGCCTCAGGCATAGGATACTTGAGACCAGTTGCACAGTTGAAAAGTACAGCAGACTCTTGCTTATCGATGCGTCCCGATGCGATTTCTTGTTGATACGCTGCAAGAGTTGCTGCGCCTTCCGGACAGATCAACACACCCGTCTTTTGTGCCGCTTCTTTTTGAGCCTTGATGATCAAATCGTCGCTCACTGCACACGCAAATCCGTTACTTTCACGAACCGCACGCAGGATCAGAAAATCCCCGACCGCCGCAGGTACTCGAATTCCGGCTGCCACAGTAGACGCGTTTTCCCAGACCTCTGCGTGTTGTTGATTTTCTTCAAAAGCCTTTACCATCGGAGCACAGCCTTCAGCTTGAACGGCAATCATTCTCGGCAGCTTGCCAGTGACCCAGCCCATTTGCTGAAGTTCTTGAAAAGCTTTCCACATCCCGATCAAGCCCGTGCCGCCGCCTGTAGGATACAGAATTACATCGGGGAGCTCCCAGCCGAACTGCTCAGCGAGCTCCAGGCCCATCGTCTTTTTGCCTTCGATACGATAAGGTTCTTTCAGCGTTGACAAATCGAACCATTGCATCGGTTCTTTGCCTTGCCCTACCAGTTTTCCGCAGTCGTGGATCAGACCATTGACGCGCCAGACCTTGGCCCCTTGGAGTTCAATTTCGCGCACGTTGACTTCAGGCGTGTCTTCTGGGCAAAAAATAAAGGCCTCGATTCCAACTGATGAAGCATAAGCAGCCAATGCTGCTCCAGCGTTCCCATTCGTCGGCATGGCGATGCGTTTAACGCCAAGCTCCTTGGCCATCGAAACGGCCATGCATAGACCTCGAGCCTTGAATGAGCCGGTTGGGAGACGCCCTTCATCTTTAACCCAAACACGTCCAGATCCAGCTGCAAACGTCGCAGTTTCGATAAGTGGCGTGGTGATTTCGCCGAGCCGAGCAATATTCGCGCTACGCCGGACCGGCAAGAGTTCGCGATAACGCCACAGCTCGGCTGGGCGTTGGGTCAGCGCTTGCTTGTCGAGCGAAGCTGCAACGGCTTCTAAGTTGTAGCGGACCAACAGTGGTCGCCCTGCCTTGCTCAGCCCATGCAGCTCATCTGCGGGATAGTGATCACCTTCCAACCCACACTCGAGGTGTGAGACAAAGGTGGGAAAATCACGAGCAAAGAAACTCTCATCCACAGGTGACATGCTAGAACGCCTTGAGGTCAACAGAACTAAATCTTAAAGCCAACTAGCCTAGCGGCATCCACTCGCTCCGCAAAGTGGCGTTGGTCTCCTGTCTGTGGCCTACCCCATTTACCAACCACAACCTTTTAGAACACACTTGTGCGCTAGACACAGTCACTTGCCCAGCAAGATCTACTGAAAGACTTCCCGATTTCTTCGACTTTGCTTGCCCTTGCCCGGGATTGCAAAGACGACTCGCTAGATGCTCTCGCCGTGTTGCGCCAATGCAGACTTCGCTATCGCAGCAGCCAGGTCGGGAGCTCCAACGAACGCACCACAGCTCCAAGCTCCTAGCAGGGGTTCTGTATGTGCGACAGCTCGAGCGATATTCAAGACGTTTGTCCAACATCACTCGAAATAGGAACGCTCCTAAACCTCATAAACTCCATCCTTCAACGGGGCTCAAGAAAAGATCACGATACCATCTTCACCTTTTCAGTGATCTTGAGACCGCCATGTAGTCCAGCCAGAGACTCGGCAAACCGATCATCTTGGTAGTGAACTCCGCCAGCATGTATCCAAATGGTTTCGAATTTTTTCGGCCTGCCGACGGAGTTTGGCTGACTGATCACGTCGCTCCAGAATACTTGTCTCGTCCGTGTTTTTGCAACGCAGCGACTATTACTTCACTCTTTTCGTTGCATTGACGCTCCTTCCGCAACAACTCCTCCATTGCGGCAACCAAAAATCTTGGCGTTGCGGGGGTTAGACTACTCGTTCCCCCACAGACTACGCAATCCTCTGTGTTTCCAAGCAGTTGCGTTCATCCAAATTACAAGATTGCGTGACGCTTTGCGAGAGCGAACGGGACACTTGCCTCGCCAAGGTTGGATGCCTCAATGAAGTGGGGCAATAACTTGTCTTGGCTCATAAAATTGACAAACGTTATCAAGCTGTTCATCAATTGGGAGAAGGATCATGCTTCGTACTTCGGCACCCAAATACAGGCAAATTGTTTATCGCCACTACGCGATGATTGCTGCGATCGGACTCGCATTACTTATCCCCCAAACCGCGGGTCTCGCGCAAGTCACCTCCGACGCGTCTTTGATTCGAGTCGATCAGCTTTCACAGACTTTCCGTGGCGTAGCAAAGAGGCTCAAGCCATCTGTGGTGACCGTCAAGAGTTTGGTCTCGAATCGAATGCGTGTTTCGTCACGCGATTCGCTCCGGCAATTTTTTTCCGACGATGTGCTTGAAGAGTTACTAGGTCGTGACTTAGATCGCGGTGCAAATGAAGAAAAAGTCCAAGCTGGACTGGGATCTGGCGTCATTGTCTCCAGCGACGGATACATCCTGACCAACAACCACGTTGTTTCTCAAGCCGACGAGCTGCAAATAGAACTCAGCGACGGCCGCAACTTTACTGCCGAGATTATCGGGACGGACAAAAAGAGTGACGTCGCCGTTCTTAAAATAAACGCGAACAACTTGGTACCAGCTGAACTTGGCGACTCATCCCGAATGCAAGTTGGAGATTGGGTGATCGCTATTGGCAGTCCCTTCGGGCTGCAACAGACCGTTACAGCTGGCATCATTTCCGCGACACACCGTCAAGCGGATATCCTTAGCGATGGCTACGAGGACTTCATTCAAACCGACGCAGCCATCAACCCAGGCAATAGCGGCGGTCCCCTCGTGAATATGCGTGGGCAAGTCATTGGAGTCAACACGGCGATCAATAGTCGAACCGGAACGAACGCTGGAATCGGTTTTGCGATACCCAGCAACATGGCGGGACCGATCGTACAAGACTTGCGTACCAGTGGTCGTGTTGTCCGTGGCTACATCGGTGCGAGCCTGGCCGACATCACGCCCGAGAATGCCTCCGAATATGGATTGCCGAGCACAGTCACTCGTGGCTCCGTGATCCGGCAAGTGCAGGAAGGTCAAGCGGCTCAGAAGGCTCTGCTTCGGGTGGGAGATGTTGTGACGAAGGTTGGGCAGACTGCGATTCGCTCGACCGCTAATCTACGAAATAAGATTGCATCGAGTCGTCCCGGAACCAAACTGGCACTCGAAGTCTACCGGCGCGGACGTCCCATCCAGATCGACGTAACACTTGGCGAATTGAGCGAAGAGATATTGCAAGAGATGGAATACGGACCGTTCGTCGAAGAGTTCGCGATTCGCGTCAAGCCAGTTCCACAGCTTCAGCAACGTCGCTTGGGGATCGATGGCGGAGCATTCATCACTTCAATCAATCGCGATGGTAAAGGCTTTAGCACAGGATTACGACTAGAAGATGTGATCGTCGAGTATGGTGGGCAAGAGATTCAAAATGCAGCCGATCTGAAATCAGCAATTGATTCTAAAGGCCTGGGCGCAAAGATGCTGATCCTTCGCGGTAACCAACTCTGGCAGATCAGCGAGTCACGCGATCGGTAAATCCTCCGGGAATCACTCTGACTAGTTTCTTCCCCGTCCCTCTCCGAATCCATGAGGAATTCAGGGAGGGTCGTAGACGGAGCGATGGGTAGGGAACCACAGAGCTGTTCATCCTCATCTTCCATTCTTTGATATTACAACATCGCGCGAAGGCGAGCTGACGAACAAATCACACTTGCGGGGCCAGCGTCTCACGGAGAAGTGAAGCTTGAGGAAATTGCAGACTTCATTCTCCGCATTCTTTTTCAAACTGTGCGAGAAATTGACGCATGAATTGTTCTCGCTCCTCTGCGAGCCTACGACCGGCGACCGTATTCATCAGTTCTTTCAAGTGAAACAGTTTCTCGTGAAAGTGTCCGATACCCGTCTTAGCCGCAAGCCGCGACGGATCGTAGAACGGCTGGTCAAAGGATGCCCCGTACTCAATGGTGCGGACAATTCCGATTGCTCCGAGTGCATCGAGCCGATCTGCGTCTTGGACGACTTTTCCTTCGGGTGAAAGTGGCTCGGCTGTTTCGCGTTTGCGAAAAGAAATATTGTCCACAATGTGGGCGACATGATCGATGACTGCCTGCGAAGCATCAAACCTGGCGAGCATTTCACGCGCGAATTCACCGCTGCGTTCCACCCCATCGTAAAACTTGGCGTCGCCCAGATCATGCAGTAAGGCCGCTAGATCAATGATAAAGCCTTCGCCGCCGACTTCTGCCGCAATTTCCTTCGCGTTGCGCCAAACACGCTCGACGTGATCCCAGCCATGCCCAGCTCCTTGAGCGGACATTCGCTCTCGCACCTCCGAATGGACTCGGTCGAGAATTCCTTGTTGTACTTCATCCATGAAATCGGTTCCTGGTTGCGAAACACAAGCTGAAGACCCTTTTAAAATGGTAAGCCAGTGCGAACGCCGAAATTGCTTCGCCCCAGTAGGCCCGGCTTTCCGCTATCCCGACAGTTCGCAAAGAGACTACAATAAATGGTCCAACCTCAACACCTCCCCCATTTGCCGAATCCCTTTAGCCTTCGCAGATCTTCGTAGAACCTGCGAGATCCCTTTCTCCAACAGGCAAATAGCCTTGTTCGAACAAGAACGGTTCGCCTTGCGAGTTTTTTCTTTCCTATGCTCGAATCAGACGAGCTTGGCCCTCTTGTTATCCTGCCTGCTAGCCTCAGTCGCAACAAACGCGTCTGCGCAAAGCGCCGCTGTCGTGAATGTTGCTGCGAGCATAGACTCTAACGAAGAACCACCACATGATCTGCAAGCACTAAAGCCTTGGGGCGCCGCTCGCTCAAGATTTTTGAAGGCTGAAGATAAATCGATTCAAACCGGTACGCCGCCCGAGCCGCGCGTTGATTTTTTCCGCAAAGAGATTGCTCCCGTACTCAACAAAGCCTGTGCAGATTGTCGCAGCATCCGA
>PKCQ01000157.1 GCA_002862265.1 Planctomycetaceae bacterium
TGGAGCAGAACTCGCAGTCGATCGACGTACTTCTATTGGATATCGTGATGCCGGGGATGGATGGACTGGAGCTCTGCCATTGGATGCGCGCGAAAAACATGAACATCCCGACTGTGTTCATGACTGGCCACGTAACGCGCAATGTCCCCCAAGAGATTGCCGCCAGCCCTTCTGTTATTTTTTTGCGGAAGCCGTTTTCTATCGGGCAACTCAAAGAGGCCTGTACTACCCTCTTCGGTGAATAGGTCACCCAGCAATCAAGACCGCTGAAGAAGGGCGTTTAGCCCCTCCCACTTCTATCCAGCGAACAGCGTCAAACTCACTTACACGACCTGTTCTTTTGCCGCAATCTGTATCGATCCCTACGATACTTTGCGAAATGTCTCTGCATGACACCCCAGATCTGATGGAAGTCGGGCCGAAACGCCGGAAGCTGTTCTGATGCCACAGTTGTTGCGAGTCTCTTCGATACTAAAACTTTTAATTGCAGCCAGTCCGGTTGCGGCCGAACCGCAAATCATCCATCGATTAACAGGCGCAACTGTTTTCCACTCCACAGAGGGCGGCGTGGGCCACGACGCTCTGCTCCACCGGGTTGATGCGAACTCGATCTTCTTTGAATAGGTCTCTGACCACGTTTTCCCACTAGGCGGAGAGTAGGTGAACGTGTAGCCGTCTTCGCCGACTGCACGGTAGGTGATCTTTCCTGTTCGACCTTGAACCTAATAGGTCAAAATCGATTCTGCGGCAGTCGTTTTAAAATCGGTAACTACCGCTCCGCGAAGCGGTGGCTGGTCTAGGCGAACTGGGGCATCGCGAGGTTGAGAAGCAATCTCACCATTTCGGAAATCCACTTCACCCCGAACACTACCGTTGATGTAGGGATACGTTTTAGTCGTATGGTAGTCATAGCTTCCATCATCATTGAGCTGATCATTGATCGAGTCAAGATTTCCAGCAAGGGATTCATGCGCCTCGATCAGTCAGTTCATCGCATACCCATCCGAAGCAAAAAAAACGACAAGATTTACTTCGCGTACAATTTCTTCTACATGCAAATCCGCGATATGGTGGTGGTAATCATCACCTCTTCCACAGTGCTTCCTGATTTGTCGAGTTCTCAAGCCAAGTAGTCATTCTCTCCGGGATTATTAAGTACGTTGAAGATCGGCACTCCGTTCATTGCAGCCGCGATCTGCTAACCTAACGAAAACAACCTTCGCTGTTCAATTCCGAACTTGATTGAACATCGGAGACCAAACAGAACAGTCGTTGGGAGTCGCCCCACTGGAGAGTGTCATGGCCGAGAATCCGTACGAGTCGCCATCACTCGTCAAGGCTGAAGATGATTCGCTCCCAAGCAAGCGAACGCAAGCGCAGATTCTGCTGAATCCTGTAAACATCGTGCTGCCACTCGCACTCACACTACAGTTTTCTAGCTTGATGAACTAATCCGTTCCAACCTCATTGGTTTTTGTAGGATTCACTTTGTTTGCTGGCGTGTTAGGGCACTTCCTCTACGAACGAGTATTTAACACGCGATGGGCGGTGCACTTTTCGGTTCTATCGCTATTCAGCTTGGGCCTCGGGAGCCTTGCTCTGCTGCAGAATGGATCACTGTTTCTCGTACTCGAGGTGCTATTCTTGATTCTAAGTGCGATTCGCTGGAGCAACCCAACAGCTGCCACAACCATGGTCTTTGGCATGATGCTTGTTCTTGCTGTGATTTCAGCTCACAGCATCCGACCTGGTTTTCGAACAGCCTTGCTAACAGCACTAGGATGGGGAATCTGGTACTCCGCATCCTTAATGGTTCTCAGGCAGGCTGGCTGAGCTCAGCCAACGATAGAGCTGATCACTTCACCACCGACATCGGTCAATCGGAATCGCCTGCCGTTGTAGACATAAGTTAACTTCTCGTGGTCGAAACCGAGTTGATGCAGAATCGTAGCGTGTAAATCATTGACATGCACTCGGTCGACCGCAGCATGATGGCCAATCTCGTCCGATTCACCATGAGTCACACCACCTCGAATGCCACCGCCTGCCATCCATGTGGTAAAGCAATGCGGGTTGTGATCGCGTCCCGGTTTCTTTGACTTTTGCGAAAGTGGCAAGCGTCCGAACTCACCGCCCCAAATTACCAACGTATCGTCGAGCAAGCCGCGTTGATCCAAGTCGGTGAGCAAACCGGCTATCGGTGTATCGGTCTCTCCGGCAAACTGACTGTGATTGCCATAGATGTCGTTGTGGCCATCCCAGCTACGCTGGTTTTCCATGCCACCGGAATAAAGCTGTACAAAACGGACGCCGCGTTCGACCATGCGTCGAGCAGTCAAACACTGCCGTCCAAAGTGCTGACATCGCTTTTCGTCCAAGCCATACAACTCACGAATATGCTGCGGCTCGCTGTCCAACGCAAACGCTTCGGGCGCAGCATTTTGCATTCGGTAGGCCAGCTCAAAGCTCTTGATTCGCGCCTCCAGCTCCAGCTCGCCGGCGGACTTTTGATGCTGCTGATTAAGCTCCTGCAACAGTGCCAATTGTCGTTGCTGCTGCTCGGAACTCATGTGAGTTGGAGGATTCAAGTTCTCTATCGGATCGCCTTTCGGCTTGAGCCAGGTCCCCTGGTAGACGCTCGGCAGAAAACCAGCCCCCCAATTCGCAGCATGTCCTTTGGGAAGGCCGCGATCAAGAGGATCAGACATAACCACAAAAGCAGGCAGATCTCGACTCTCACTGCCCAATCCGTAGGTGACCCAAGACCCTAGGCACGGAAGCCCCATTCTCGGTTGGCCTGAATTCATCATGAATAGGGCTGGGCTATGATTATTCGATTCGGTGAACCCGGAGTGAATGAAAGCCATCTTGTCGACGTGCTCACCGAGCTTAGGAAATAGAGACGCAACCATCTTGCCGCATTCCCCCCGAGGCGTGAACTCAAAAGGCGATTTCATTAAGGGACCGACAGAGCCTGCGAAGAAACCTGTGTTCTTGTCGAAACCCTTGAGTTCCTTGCCATCCATTTTCTCAAGTTCTGGCTTGTAATCCCAGGTATCAACCTGGCTGGGGCCGCCGTTAATGAAGAGCCAGATTACGGACGTTGCCTTTCCGCCGAAATGTGGCTTTTTCGGCGCAAGTGGATCGAGCCCGTCTCCGGCCTGCAGCATTCCTTCCTGAGCCAGAAGAGATGCAAGAGCCAGGCTACCGAAACCGGCTCCGGCATTTTTGAGCAACTGTCGTCGATTTGTGAGTGAATTCATGGCAAGTAGATAAACTCGTTGAGACCAAAAATGACTTGGCAGAGATCGGCTAGCGCAAGCTCCCGACCTCTATCTTTTCCGTAGGAAGCAGCTTGCTGACGAAGGAACTCTACGTTGCTCTGGAGTTCCGACTCACTCGGTGCTCTGCCAAGCGCTCGTTGATAGAGTTCGTGGACAGCGACCGCTGCATCCATACTGTCGAGACTTTGTGCAAACCCCGCCGCCCATCTAACAACTTGGCCATTGTTCATGAACAGGAGAGCTTGAGGCGCGATGGTCGTACTCGGCCGACTCCCTTGGCTGGAAAGTGGTTCAGGCTGATCAAATATTTGCATCATCGGCACAAGCCGACTGCGTTTTATCATGAAGTAGATACTCCGCCGGCTTTGATCTGGCTTCAATGTTCCCGGACCGAACATCTTCTCATCTAGCTGCCCAGACAGAGATAGCATGGAGTCACGGACAATTTCTGCTTCCAGTCGTCGAGGAGTAAGTCGCCAGAACCATTGATTTTCCGGATCGATCTTTAACTTTTCAGCGGTGGCAGTGGTGCTTTGTAGCCATGTCGCGCTGAGCAGAATCTTTCGGTGAATCTGCTTAATACTCCAACCACTAGTGATCAGATATTGAGACAGAAAATCCAATAGCTCTGGATGCGTTGGTGGCTTGCCTTGCAGCCCGAAGTCATTGGGTGTAGCAACGATGCCGCGCCCAAAGTGATGATGCCAAATCCGATTGACCGCGACTCGTGCGAGTAATTCTCCCGCACCAAACTCAGAATCCGTGAGCCAGTCAGCCAGATTCGCGCGGCGAAAGCTCGTGCGTTTCCATCCTTCCGGTGGGACTTGTTTCCAATGCTCTTCCGCCTTGCCAGATTTGGTTAGTACTTGCAAGAACCCGGAAGGTGCAACACCCAGCTTCTGATTTGGATCGCCGCGGCTCAAAAAGTGCGTCTCAGGATAAAAATGAGGAAAGCCGCGGCCGTCTGCGTGATGCTTGGTCGGCGGAAACCCTTCGGATGAAACCTGAACTTTCGTCTTCTTCGGTTGTGGTTTCTCCGCAAGCGATTGCTCGACGGCTTTGTGCAATGCAACATACTCAGGTTGGGTTGCGGCATAAACGGGGAAAAGAGTTGTACGATGCTCATCCTGTAAATCTCCCGATGCCAAAGCGGCGATAGCAGCACTCATCCCAGCATCTTGGCTGTCGCCGACTTTTACAGGTGGATCAGAATGATCACTCAGCGAGACCCGAAATCTTCCAAGGCTGTGCTGCGAGTTGTTATAAAAGGTCATGCGGACCTCCAACTCAGACTCATTCGAAATCTCAAGTGGAGCATCCAGCGCGAACACTGCCGCTTGGTCCTTACCTATTCCCCCGAAATCGACAGCCCAGCCCGTGCTTGCAGTATCCTGGTCGATCGCGGATTCAACAGAAAGATGCTTTGTGTTTTGCTGATGCGTGGCTCGAGCAGAATTCAGTTTTACGGGCTTCCACGTCGACTTCTCTTGACCGGAAGACGCGTCGGGCTTGACCAATAGCTCCAAATTACTAAGAGCGAAATTACCGTTGCTCGCTCGACCAGGCCCGTTCCTCTTCATCGAAGGATGTGTCAGAGCCTCAATGCGCAAAAAGCGAATCTGACGCAGCGACGAACTCCCGCGAATCGCATAGATCTCTTTCGCTGGTGCCGAGCCGCTCGCAAGGAGAGCCCCATCTTCTTGTTCGGTAAGCGTGGTCGCAGCTTGATCAGACGTAGCGGAAGCAACGTCGAGCATGCTCCACGGTTGAGCAGAAACGGACGCGGCGGCCTCCGTCTTCAGCCAATTTTCAAAACCGGGTTTGACATCGTTTCGGTTTCGGTAGGTAGCTAATTCGCTCTCTTTAAGGGCATGGGAATCACGCCAAGCAGCCAGCTTCTTTTGGAATCCAACAGCATCAAGCTCAACGTCAATCTCGCTTCGAATCGTGGTCGTGAAGTTGGCGACGAATCGATAATAGTCTTTAACCGGAATCGGATCGAACTTATGGTCATGGCATCGGGCGCATCCTATGGTCAAACCCAGCATCGCTGTCCCAACTGTAGCCGCCATGTCGTCCAGTTCATCGTAGCGAGCACTCTCGAACTCTTTCTCCGTCAGTTGCGTTGGAAATACTCCCGCACCTAAAAAACCAGTTGCCATCATCGCCAGGGGCTCGTTGGGAGCAAGTTCATCACCCGCGATTTGCCATCGTACAAACTGATCCCACGGCATGTCACTATTCAAGGCTTTGATCACGAAATCGCGATAGTGATACGCGAACTTGCGATCATAGTCTTGCTCAAAACCATGGCTTTCTGCAAATCTTGCTGCATCCAACCAATGCCGGGCCCAGCGTTCG
>PKCQ01000333.1 GCA_002862265.1 Planctomycetaceae bacterium
AAGAAGGAAAGAAAACGAAGAAACGCGGGCGTTGGAGGTCGAACAAGCCTGGCGATACTTTCGAGATCTAAATGTTCTCAAGATTCCAGCTGCGAATTCTGACGTATCCCACTACGGTGCAGAGCCAGCGATCTGGGCGAGCTCGCAGAGGTTGGCACTGACCACAGGTTGCGGACAACTCCAAACCAAGAAAAACAGAGCTTCTCTTGCCCAGCGTCCTGCGGGATTCGAAGCCATAAAACCGGCACCCTTAGCTGCTGACAGTGCTGCCTGAGTGCTTCTCAACACCAACGAATTCGCTCGCTGGCGCAGTTCAGCAGCATCCATGGAGCAGCTTTCGCCAGCATTCAAGTCTCGCAACACACGGCAGAGCTCCTCGGCATCTCGATCCATCTTTTGAGCAACAGGAACGAGATCCTGTCTCTTCTCGGCTTGTTGCTGCAAGTACTCTACGGATGCTAGCGTGAGTCCGATCGCAAGCGTCGATGTTTGCAGCCCACCAGCTCCGCCGCCAGAATTGGTCTGCAGCACATTCTCGACAGGCCCAGCCACGATGCGGTTTTCAGGCACAAACACATTCTCAAGCCTCACCGCGTCGGTACAACTGCTGGACAATGCAACAAGATCCGCTCCCCGTGATGCTTCCAGCCCGGCAGAATCCGTTGAAACTGCTGCAATGATTTGTGTACCATCGTCGAGACTTGCTCCGAGCACGATCACGTCAGCTTGCGCTGCCGAAGTAACCCATGGACTGAATCCGTTGAGCATGAAGCCATTTTCAGCACGTTCTGCGATCAAGACAGGTTTCGCCAAATGCTGTCGACTGGTGGTCAAGTGACTGATACCAACCGTCGCAAACAAACTTCCATCAGCCATGGCTGGCAAGAGATCCTGCTTGAGCTGTTCGTTGACGCTGCCCAAGATACGTTTGCAGGCGGCGTTCCATTGCGTCAATATAAACGTGCTGGTGATACAGCTTTGGCTTAGCGCCAAATAACCATTCAGAATCTGGTCTTCGCTCCAACCATCTCCACCATACACCGGAGGAATAAACCAGCGAAAAACACCAGCCTTTGCCAACCAAGACATCGTCTCAGAAGGCCACTGGCGTTTCAGATCGACCTCCGCAGCATGTTCATGCAGATCCATGCAGAGCTGCTGAACCTCCTCCGGCATTTTGCCTACCATCGAGCTCACCGCTGAACCTCTTTTCCAAGAGAGCGTTTACTGGAGTACCTTTTTGGAGATATCTGGCTTTGTCTCGTCCCTGACCGGGGCTTGGTCAGTTCCCTCACCACCAGGAGAAGATACCGCAGGTCTCGGCTTTGTTTCACCGCCCAATGGTGCTGCAAGCGGAGCTCCTGAAAGCCAGGCGAGAGCGAAGGTGACAATGAAATACAGGGAGTAATGCATCAATCCTTGCACTGCTTCCAACTCAAGAGCCGCTACCGCGATTGCTGCACCCAGCACCAACATCACTGGAATCGAAAGCCCAAGCGCGAGAGCAGAGTACTCGGCCGTAGATTCATACTCGAACACAAAAGCTGGCACGAAGACATACAAGGCCCAGATTAGGGCAAAGCTGATTCCGCATATCACGACTCGGAGCAGCAATTGCTGGCCAGCGAATCCCTCCAGCTCATCGTCGTGCAAAAACCAATAGCCAAGAAATACCAGTGGCGGCGCGATGATGATCGCGCCCAGAGTCAACAAAGCGACCTGAGGCGGATTACCCGTAATACGCAAGCCTAACGCCAAGACGAAAATGCAAAGTGCCGCCACGCAGCTACCAATGATGATTGGCAGGCTAACGTTGACTTCCTCGCGCCGAATGGGACTCAGTATGGCCTTACCCGACGCGTCCTTTGGAGAATCCGATTCAGGTGCGTGGATGACGACCTGCTCGGAAAGCTCCGGTACCTTGATCGTCTTCTGACAGTTTGGGCATGGACCAGTCTTCCCAGCAAATTTGTCACTGACGCTAAAGCGTTTCAAACAGCTGGGACAAGTAACATTAATTGGCATAAAATGAGCAGCGGTGATGAGGTTCTACACGAATCGCTCGAGCAAACAGGCGAGAACTCAGCCAGGCATTGATTCAGATTCACAACAAGACTCACATTGTAACCCAGCTTGCCGAATCTCGGCCACTAGAACCAGCGTCTGCCCAAAAACCAACTGAGAAACTATTCCATGACTGCGGCTGATTCCCAACCCAATGCCCCCCCAGCCTCTCAGGCAAGGCACCCGCTAAACGTGGTTCTGTTCCAGCCAGAAATTCCTCCCAACACAGGAAATATTGGGCGCTCCTGCGTTGCCTTGGGGGCCAAGCTGTGGATCGTCCGACCCTATTGCTTCAGCCTAGATTCGGCTCAGATCAAACGTTCCGGCATGGATTACTGGAATGACTTGGACTGGGAGTGCGTTGACAATTGGGATGACCTGCTAATAAAACTTCCGCCAACGCGGATTTGGTTACTGACCAAGTTTGGAACCCAGAATTACTGCGACGTAGCATTTGAAGAAGGCGATACCTTGGTTTTTGGCCGTGAGTCCAACGGTCTGCCTCAAGCGATACACGATCAGTATGCCGATCACCAACTCTTGATTCCTATGCCTGGGCCAGTTCGATGTCTGAACCTTGCCACCTCGGCCGGAATCGTCATGTACGAAGCAGCGCGACAAATGAATCTTTTCTCGTCTCCCATAGCGGAACAGGGAGCGGGCTCATGAGCAACATGCTGCCTTTCCGCAATTTGCAGCATTTCCCCAAGTATCTCACGTGCGTCGGTGAACAGCTGTTGTTTTTGGTGGCGATGCTATCCATAGCAACCCCATCTGCTCGTGCTCAGCGATCAGCAGAAGACCGCACTTTGCAAACCATGTATTTCTCTGGCTTGACCGACTCAGCCATCGCTTACACCCAGCGCCAGATTGTTCTCACCAACGACACGCCCAATCTGCATGCAAAGTGGACGCAGCGTTTGATGGAGAGTTACGGTCAAGCGGCCTTACGGAAAACATCTTCTGCCGACAGCCAAAGATTATGGCGAGAATCGGATCAAGTGCTACACACTTTTCAACAGACGAGACCAGAGAACCCCCGACTCCCCTGGTTGTTCTGGCAGCAAGGCCGCTGCCGGCTATTGCAAGCGCAGTCCGCCACGGCTCAGTATCTAGCAGCCCCAGCCAACAAACAGCCCCGCGACTCAGCGCTGGCGTTGGTTCGAGAGATCCTGAGCTTGATGGAGAAACTCGAGGATGACATCAAAGAGCGCCAACCGATTGCGGCTCGCGAGGTATCAGGCCCCAGAACTCAGGCACCAGCGGATCAGCTTTCTCGGTTGCGAGTTGACGCCGGCTTGTTGCGTTGCGAGGCACTGCTGATTCGAGCAAGTTTGTATCCACGCGACTCGCGAGACCGTCACGCGGCTGCAACCGATGCAGAGTCACAAGCCGCTGATATTCTTGGCATTACCGGTCGAGATTGGTCCTCGCGTTCGGCGCTCGAGGTGGCCCAAGCCATCGCAAATCTAGAACTTGGACGCAGCCAAGAGGCTCTGAAGATACTCACCAAAATTGCCACGGATTCAGGCAATCGAATGCAGCCACGCGCTGCATCGGTGGCCATCGAGTACTTAGCGGAAAACTCGGGCGCCAGTCGAGCGCGTGGCCTTCTCGCAGTTCTAAGTGGTCCTGACCTAAGCTTGGCAAGGATCCGAATTGGAATCGCCGAGTTGGAGGGAACAAGCGACCAACAGCGAGCGCAGAAGCTTGAGAGACTCTTGGCTGATGCAAAGGGCGTCGGCGAGCAGTATGGTGGGTACTGGAGAAACCGTGCGGAATCCCTACTTCTCAGCGCCGGAGCACAGCCTGCCAGCAGCTCGAATTCGAATGCGAGCTTGGAACTGATGCTCGCACAAGTCCGCCAGCTTATCAAAGCAGAGCAACAAGGCAAAGCGATAAAAAAACTGCTTGAATTCCGCGATAACGAGACTGCTCTGGGAAATGCGTCGAATGCCCTGAAGCTCGCTCAGATCGCTAGCGCTTCGTTGCAGGAAAAAAAAGACTGGGCGGCGGCGGCAGAGGCCTGCTGTAAAACCGCTATCCGGTTTAAGTCTGAGAAACTTGCGCCGGAAATCCATATGCAGTCTATTCAGTGCTTGCTAGAAGGCTTGAAAGCAGATTTTGGGAACACTGACCTTCGCCAAACCTATGAGACCTCACTCATCCAACAACTAACACACTGGCCCGAAGCAGAGGAGAGCGAAGCTCCGCGTCAGTGGCTTGTTCAGTGGTTGCGAGGACAGAAGAAGTTTGAAGAGCTCGCAAAGGTTCTACTGGACCAAGTATTCGCCAGCCAAAAAATCAGCAATGCACAGAACACACTGCAGAGCTGGTTGGCCGTTGTCCTGCAGATGTCTGATCGGATCGCAAGGCAGAAACAACTAGATAGACTTTCCAAACGACTGCAAGAGGGTAAACCTGCTCACTCGATTACCGCTGGCGTTTATTTACTGGCTGCCGAGTTACTCTCCCATTGGCCCCAACCAGACCGTGCCAATGAGCTTGATAGGCAACTCCGATCACTTCGAGGCTCCACGCTCGACAAGCATGATATGAATCTGATTGCCGCTTGCGAGTTGCTCAGGCTCGTTCAGACCAATTCGCTCAGTGCCGCCCGCCGCAAGACTTCGGACTTCGATGCGAGTTCGATTTCAGAAGAATTGGTGGCTCAGCTCTACCGAGCGATGGCCGAGGCTGTAGACGAGACCGAAGGTGCAAAACCATCGAGCTGGTGCGACGCACTTGGATGGAATTCCAGCACTCCGTCTCGTCTTCTCAAGCAGCGAGACCCTCGCACTCAGATACTTGCTCACCGGATACGGATCTGGCTTGGTGATAAAGAGAGCTTGGCTTCAGTCCGCGAGCTTGCGAAAAATCATTCGCGAAACGCCGCCATGCAACTTCAGCTGGCAAAAGCTTTGGCGCCGAGCAACACCGAAGAGTCAACACAAATCGCGCGACGATTGGTATTTGGAAGCAAACCAGGCAGTGAACTTTATTTCCAAGCTCGTTGGCTCTTAATACGTAACAAAATCAAAACAGGCGATACCCCCGGCGCGCACCGCGACGCAAAGAAGCTCCTGGCAGCTCAGCCGTTTGAATCCGAATTATGGAAAGCCCGTTTTGAAGACGTGGCCAACAACTAGGTAACTTGGGCCACACTAGCATGCGGCCTCGCACCCTGGGCCCTCGATGCCCTGTTCCGGCCTTCACCACCACTCGTTTCAAAACACATTGCTCCGATGAAAAACGAACCTGTTGCCAACGTGTTGGACGAGACTGATCTGGCATTGCTCGAACAATTGCAGCGAAACTGCCGACAGACCGTGGCGCAGCTTTCGGAGAAAGTCCACCTTTCTAGTTCCGCCTGCCACCGCCGAATCAAAGCACTAGAAGAAGCCGGAGCGATTACGAACTACGTCGCCAAGCTTTCTTCCAAGAAGCTCGTGTCTTGGGAGACGCCGCGGTTGCAGCGGTGGTCAGACGGCTCCACAAAGAAGGATGGAGCTCGCACATCACGGCGGCGCATCGGACTGCCGCCGACAGAGGTTCAGTAGGCGTGAGCG
>PKCQ01000335.1 GCA_002862265.1 Planctomycetaceae bacterium
CCCCAATCCTCTCTTTTTTTTGAGCTTTCTGCGGTTTGGGTCACTCCATCTTTTCTGGCTACGGTAGTCAACTCAGGTGAGCATCTGTGATCGGATACTGCGTCGTGGCATGCGGCCCTTTGGTGCCGTAAAATTTCCAAGATCTTAAGACCTCGGAATTCGCGATGAACAGACGGTCATGCTTTCGATTCTTGAGGACGTCGACGAGGCAAACAGCAGCCTGCTGGACAACACCAAGGTGCTCTACGGCTATCATACGGGGGATCCCAACATCCACAACATTTTTAACCTCCCCATCATTTTCTCTTGCGGAGGCTTCCGCCGCAGCCAGCACCTCGCGTTCAACAAACAAAACAACAGGCCACTTGCCTATCCCTATCTGAGCATGCTCCACAACATGGGCCTGGAGGCCGACTGCTTCGGAAGCGGTACTGGAACGCTGACGGGGGTGGTGTAGAAAGATTATCAGAACACAGCTTTTCACGTGCGAGGTTCTACCGGCGTTCGGAATGTCCGCGTCTTTCGCCAAAGCAGACAAACCCAATGTCCTTCTTATCACGTTTGATGACCTCAACGTCCGGGTCGGCTGTCTTGGTGTTCACTCGCGATTGCAGACCCCAAACATCGATCGACTCGCGACGCGGGGCATGCTTTTTACCAATGCTCACTGCCAGGGAATGATGTTCAATCCGACGCGGATCAGCTTCCTGTGGGGACGGAGGCCCTCGTCGACGGGGTTCTACGACAATCATTATCCCGTGTCGAAAGAGTCTGAAATTCTGAAGTCGCGTGTCAGCCTGCCTACACACTTTGCGGCCGGTGGTTACTAAGACGCTGACCGCGGGCAAGGTGTTGCATGGAGGGGCCGCTCTCAAGAAGCATTTCCATGTCGTGCGGCCGCGCCCGGGGCATTGGCTCAAGGGTCTGGGCAAGAAGGTTTACGATAAGCCCAGAGGATGGCACGGCGTCTGGGAGTTCGGACCCCAGGACTATGGCGAATCAAAGTCTACCTATTACGTTTTGGCCACATGAGTTACCGAGCAAGTTGGCAATAGACACAACAGACCGTTTTTCCTCGCATGCGGTTTCTATCGTCTGCATGTGCTGTTCCTCCCGCCGCGTTGGATTTGGGACAGTTACAAAGACGTCCAACGACCGCGCGTTGATGACGATGACTGGCACGTATCTTTGTACTCTTCATAGTCCCTGGCTTTGTCGGGCAGGTCATGGACTTCACGCTCGTCAACGCGCCTTATCCCAACGTTGGTCTAGCGCTCTGCGGTGCGATGACTCTGCGATCGTTCCTGGCCGGAAGGAAGGTCTACACAACAGGCGACTTGAGAACGAACCTTTATCTTCTGGCACTCGCCGGCAGTGGTACCGGCAAGGAGTTTCCTCGCAAAGTCAATTCACAAGTTTCGTTTCAGACAGGCATGTTGGGATCACTTGGCGACAATTTTGCATCAGGCGAAGGCATCCAGGACGCTCATGTTCGCACTGGCTGCATGTTGTTTCAGAACGATGAGATGGACGGAGTCCTTCGACAGATCAATCTCGACCGAGAGAACAGCCGCGAGTCGATTCCGAACATTCTGTTGACTCTCTATACCTCCGCCGGCGATGTTTACCCGATTCGCGTCAAAGCCAATCAGAAAGACGCGATCCACGTCGACCAACCTCACCTCACGCTGTTCGGAACCGCAACGCCTCAGTATTTCTACGAAGCTCTGTCGAAGCGAATGCTAACCAACGGCTTCTTCGCTCGACTGAACATCATCGACGTCGGCAAGCGTGGCAAAGGCCAAACGCCTGGATCCGCTCGCGATTTGGCGGACGAGATTCTTGAGGTCGCCAAATGGTGGTCCGAGTTCGAGCCTGGTAGTGGCAACTTTCTCAACTTCCATCCCAAGCCGGCCCGAATCGAGTTCACTTCTGATGCCGAAACAGCGATCACCCAGCTCCGGGAAGAAACTGAAGACGAATACGACAAAGCCGACGACGTCGGCGACGAGGTCGCCCGAACTGCTTGGAGTCGCACATGCGAGCACACCAAGAAGCTTGCTTTGATCTACGCGTGTAGCGAGAACCACGTTGAACCTCATATCTCATTCGACGCCGTCCGCTGGGCCAGTGAGTTCGCACTGCAACAAACCCGCCGGCAGCTCTATCTGGCCTCGGTCCACGTCGCCGAAAACCCGTTTCACAAAGAGTGCCTGAAGTTCCTAAACAAGATCAACGAGGCGGAAGACAAGGTCATGGCCCGTCGTGACTTGATGCGAGCTATGAGGTTGAAGGCAGCGGAGTTCGATCAAGTCGTTCTGACCTTGGTGCAGCAAGGCGAAATCGAGCCGACCGTGATCCAGTCGTCCGCCCGAACCACGCAAGGTTATCGAGCGATCGGAGTGGAATAAGGTGTCACCGAAGTGTCACCATCTGTCTCCTGGCAGAGACGAATGAGCGTCGAAACCTTACCCAAATTAAATCAAACAGCCGAATCCGTCCCGAAGTGTCACCTGTCGTGGTGACACTTCAGTGACACTTTGCGAAAAAGGAAAAGCCCGTAAATGTCTATAGAAACACTCTCTCTATCTGTTTCTGTCCCCCTGTCACGCCCACACCCCCGCGATCCGCATTGCCGCGCACGCGAGTGGGCGGGAGACAGATTCGGTGACACATCGAACGGGTCCTCCCGTGAACTGTGTTTCGTGTCAGGGCCGCGGGAACAGCCATGCTATTAGGCACAGTTTGTTTTGTTTGTCCGAATGAAATGGAGATTCGCTTCCTTTGAGGGAAAGCCCAGCGTAAAATTCAATTATGTCTCCAGAACAACGTATCCAACGACTGAACGAAGCTCGCGATCAGGAAGATTCCTGGATGGAATGGTATCGCTTAACGCCCCTGGAGCGTTGGGAAGAATCGAAGAAGCTATGGCAGTTCTATCTCCAAGTAGGTGGTTCTCTTGATCCCGAACCCGATAGTCAAAGTCCTTTCGACGCTTTCATGCCACGGGGTTCGGCACCTGCTTATGGGAGGTCAGGCATGCGTGTTCTACGGCGCGGCCGAGTTTAGTCGAGACTGCGACATCGTCATTCTCGCCGAACCTGAAAACTACGATCGGCTAGATTCGGCTCTGGAAGAACTCCAGGCAAAATGCATCGCCGTTCCGCCGAAGCAATGGGCTCTTCTCGAACGTGGGCATGCGATTCACTTTCGATGTTATCATCCCGAGTGCTCTGAGATTCGTTTGGATGTGATGACGAAAATGAGAGGCTGTTACGATTTCAGTTCGCTGTGGGAGCAGCGGACCACGATCGAGGATGCTGATGGAGTTGTCTACGAATTGCTAGGTATCGAAGACTTGGTCCGTGCTAAGAAAACGCAGCGAGACAAGGATTGGCCGATGATTCGGAGATTGGTCGATGCACACTATGATCAGAATCGCGATGAACCAACCGTAGACCGAGTACGTTTCTGGCTTCGTGAATCTCGAACACCAGAGATCTTAATCCAAGTGGCTGCTGAACATCCCGAATTGCTGCAGGAAGTCATGAAGGCAAGACCATTGCTTGTTGAAACAATGTCTGCAAGTCGCACCGCCTTAAGGCAGGAGCTCGACAAAGAACAAGCAATGGAACGCGAGGCCGATCAGCAATATTGGCGGCCACTGATGAAAGAGCTCGAGGCAATGCGATTGGCGAAGCGGAAAAAATCATGATCCCCGACGAATTGCCAACCGTTGTCAAGCAAGCCAACGCCGCAATGAAAGAGGCTGCTGACGTAGTCCTGCAACGCGCTCGCCGACACAATACACCAATCATTGTTTGGCGTGACGGCAAGGTGGTTGAATTGGATCCGTTCTCGCCGGAGTTTGATGAACCCAAGCAGCAACCACCGACTGCCAGCGACGAGTAGTCCAGCAGCATTGCAAAGCACACCCAACCAACTCGTCAGCTTTTCGAACATCTAACCAACCACCGCCCGAAACCTTCCGTTTCTCTCCTCGCCTTGGAAGGGCCAATGCACATGCAGGTCGAAATGTGGTCGCTTTATCGGATCAAGCCTTACGAAAAGAATCCGCGAATCAACGACGATGCGGTTGCCGCTATCGTCGCCGAGTCCAGCCCACCGCTCAGCAAGCAAACTGCTTTCTCCTGCATCGATTAAAACTCCCTACTGCTGATCGACAGAGCGTGTATTCCGTCAAAAACTACGCAGTTAGCAAATGTCACCGACTGACAGTTTTCGCACCGCCCATAGTTCCGTTTTGGGCGTCAATTGCAACTTGGCTAAGCTATCCAAGAGGCGGACACGTTTGGTCAGCAGACCGAAGCGGGTTTCACTTTCCGTGAGTTGTTGGCAATTCGGCGATTTAGGGGAGTTAAGAATCGTGCTTCAGACAGAATCTCCGAATCGACACTGGTAGGTGAAACATGGCAGGTAAATCGCCATTTAAAGAGATTCGAACATGCGATTGGATCACTTCCAACGAACTGGCGTTTGCCATTTACGATGGTTACCCCGTCTCTCCTGGACATTCTCTGGTGATCACCAAGCGTTTGGTGGCTACATGGTTTGAGGCAACGGCAGAAGAACAAGCTGCCTTGATGGAGCTCGTCAACATTGTCAAAGAGCGGTTGGAGGAGACGCTCAGCTGCAAGCCGGACGGTTACAATGTTGGATTCAACGCCGGGGTAGCCGCAGGACAAACTGTGCCCCATGTCCACATTCACGTGATACCGCGATACGCTGGCGATAGCGATGACCCACGTGGCGGGATAAGATGGGTTATCCCTGAGAAGGCTTGTTATTGGTAATCGCGGATCAGATGGTCACACCGGAGTTTCAAGTTGGCTTTCTTCAGAATCTGCAGCTTTTGATGTCCGAGGGGAGCATCGTTGCCACTTACAAGTACGCCTTGCTTCTGTCGCTGGCAGACATTTCGATCGAACACGGGAGCGACAGTGGCGACGAACTGGAGATCCCGACTCGCTGGATCGCCGAAAAGTTCATCGCCTACTACTGGAGACAGACAACACCGTTCGTTCCCAAGGGCCCGACTGTTGAGCAATCGATATTGCTGCAGAACACTGGCCGACAGGCTGCGGTCGTCTCCAAGATTGCGGACGCTCGTGCTGAGCTTGGTAGCTCTCTCGCCTGCACGCGGAACAACGCCCAGATCTGGACTCCTCTGCTGAAGCAAGTCGATTCGACTGTCGGCACAATGCCGCTTTGGAAGCTTCAAACCGTCGGAAGTGAAAGTTTCGATTTCCTTTATCCGAATGTCGGTAAGGGAACCAGCATCACTCTGCGACCTGGAATCGCCGCTTGCTTCCGCAAGTTCAATGGCCTCATTGGCGATCTCGTTCGCGGATCCTGGGTGCGTTACGTTCGCCGCTACAACCGGGAACTCTTGGGGACCACGACTGACCTTACTGAATTTATGTTTGGCAGTGAGCGGATGCATTTACAAAGCTAGAAGAGAGTGCTTCGCATCATGTTTTCACTTGTTTTGAATTTTCGAGATTCCTGAGTTATAATTTTTCCACTTTTTAGATGTTTTCAAGCTTCTGGAAGCTCAGAAATTCAAATTCAATAAATTTTCAAATTTATCTAAATTTTACATTTTTT
>PKCQ01000336.1 GCA_002862265.1 Planctomycetaceae bacterium
GGACGAGAACATGCAGGTCTGGGAGGGCTTACCCGGATTTCAGTGGCATGCACCGGTTGTTCGAGCCAAGGCTGGGACTGATATCTTGGCCGTGCATCAGGATTCTTCCAACGATTATGGTCGTATTCCTTTGTTGGTGACTAGAACTTTTGGAGCCGGCAAGATTCTATTCATGGGTACTGATGGAGCATGGCGTTGGCGGCGCGGCGTGGAAGATAAATACCATTATCGCTTTTGGGGCCAGGTCGTTCGCTGGATGGCTTACCAGCGAAACATGGCCGAAGGCGAGCAGATGCGGTTTTACTATTCGCCCGAGCAGCCACAAGTTCGCCAAGCGGTGTCGCTGAGCACGAATGTAATGGAATCTAGTGGCGAACCGCTTAGTAAGGGAACGGTAACGGCACGAATTGTTGCGCCTTCCGGGCGGACTGAGACGCTGAATTTGACGAATTCAGGAGCGGAGTGGGGCTTGTTCGCGGGGACTTTTTCACCCTCGGAGCCCGGTTCACACCGAGTGATCTTGCGGTGCAAAGAAAACAATAATCAGGTTGAGACGAAGATTTTCGTACAAGGTGCATCACTGGAACAGGTCGGGAAACCTGCAAGACCGGAAGTACTCGAAGAACTGTCGCGAGTAAGCCGCGGAGAGTTACTAAACGGTAATGATGTTGCCCAGATTACTAAGGCCGTTCAGAATCTCCCTGAGCCAGAGACCAAGATTCGCCGTCTTCAACTATGGAGTCACCCGCTGGTAGCCGCTACCCTAGTATTGTTGCTTACCCTCTTTTGGGTAGGTCGAAAGATGGTTGGTTTGATTTAGGCACATCCGTATTGGCTTGAATGTCCACGGTTGTAAAGAAACAAATTGTTTCGGATAAAGGAATAGCAGATGAGTTCTGTGCCAACGAGCAGTTCAGATAACCAAGACCTCTTGGTTGTTCCGGAATCGCTGAAGAAGCAACTGACTGAGTTTCGTTCCCGTGTCTGGACGAGCAAGATGCTCGAATCTTTGGCTTTTGGGATTGTCGCTGTCTTGCTCTCGTTCTTGACGGTGTATTGCGTCGACCGAATCGTTGATACGCCACAGCAAGCTCGAGTTGCGATTTTCTTTGTTGCTTTGGCGGCTTGGCTGGCTGTGCCGTATGCTTTGCACCGATGGGTTTGGAGCCAACGAAGGTTTGAGCAGTTGGCAAGGCTTCTGCGAGTTCGTGAATCTGAGATCGGCAATCAGTTGCTGAGTGTGATCGAGCTGGCAGAAGATAAATCAGAGCAAGAGCGATCTCGGACCCTATGTGCGGCAGCGATCGAACAAGTTGCTGAAACCGCCAAGGATCGGAATCTCACTGCAGCTGCTCCACCTACACGCTTGCGTTCACTGTCGGTGACGCTCGGTATGGCTGTGGCCGTTGTTGTGACACTTGCTGTCCTGTTTCCGAGTGCGGCAATGAATGCTTGGGAAAGATTCTCGGCACCTTGGAATAATACACCACGCTACACCTTCACGATGCTCCAGCCCGTGCCAGACAGCTTTGTTGTTCCTCACGGTGAGTCGGCAGCTTTTCAGATCGCTTTGACAGACGAGTCGCGTTGGCAGCCAGAGAAGGCAACCTTGAAGGCAGGTGGCTTGCCTGCGCTTGAGTCGAAACTCGTCGAAGGCCGATATGTTTTCGAGATTCCGCCACAGGTGTCGGACCTACCGATGAAACTGGAAGTCGGAGACTTTTATCAGTCTGTTTTAATAGAACCGAAGTTGAGGCCCGAGCTGATTGGCGCGAATGCAACAGTTCAATTACCGGAGTACCTACAGCGTCCCGAACCGTTTGAGATGGATGTTCGAAGCGGGACCTTGTCTGCAGTGCAAGGCAGTTCTGCTGTAGTGAACGCGACTGCTTCACGTCCCTTGCGGAACGCACAGATCAACAGGTCGGAAGTGGTAGTGACCAAGGATAGTTTTGGCACTCAAAGTATTGCTTTGAAGGAAGAAGACAGCAAACTTTCGATGACTTGGAGAGACCATGACGGCTTGGCTGGCCGGGAACCCTTCCAGCTGACCGTGAGGCCAGCAGTCGACGAATTGCCTTCTGTAGTTTCTCAGGATTTTCCGCGGCAAGCAGTTGTCTTGGATAGTGAACAGATCAACTTCCAGGCATTGGCTGCAGATGATTTCGGCATCAAGACCATCGGCATTAGCTGGCGCGGGCTAGATGAAACACTCAATGAGTCAACTCAAGGCGAGAAGATTATTGCGGGCGGCGGACCAGAGAATACCTCGATGCAAGTTCCCGCAACTTTTTCAGCAAACGCGCTTGGAATCGATCCCCAACCCATCGAAGTGCGACTGTGGACTGAGGACTACATGCCAGATCGAGAGCGGCAATACTCGGCACCGCACGTGCTGTTTGTTTTGACCCCAGAAGAGCACGCGATTTGGATCACCAGTCAGCTTAGCAAGTGGCACCGTGCAGCATTGGATGTGCGTGACAAGGAAATGCAATTGCATGCGGCAAATAAGAAGCTGCGTGAAATGACTGAAGACGAGCTAGCGGACGAGGAGGTGCGTGGGGAGCTGCGGCGTCAGGCCTCGGCTGAGGCTTCGAACGGCCGTCGGCTTTCCGGACTTGCGAAAACGGGCGAAGGGTTGCTGCGTCAGGCGTCTCGTAATCCAGAGATTGGCATTGGACATCTTGACCGTTGGGCGGAAATGCTTGAAGTACTCAACGATATTGGCAACGAACGGATGCCTTCGGTTTCCGATCTGCTGGGCGAAGCATCACAGCAAGCCAAGCTAGCTCGAGCTGGGCAAGGTCAGCCTGGTGGAGAGTCAGAACCTAAAGAGACAGCTCCGCAAGCGGGTGAGAATCGCGATTCTCGTTCTGGCGGTCCAGGCAAGAAGCAACCCAAGGCAGAGGACTTTGTGAACGCTCCCCAGATGCCAAGCATTTCCGATAAGGAATCTTCGATGCATCCCAATGAACCGCAGCCAGAACAGGAAGAAGGTGAAGGGCCAGAGAAGAAGGGGAACGGCACTAAACTAAGCTTGCCAACGACGACCATCACGGGGCCAGCTGGCAAGAAGCAAGGCGATCAGAAGGGGCAGGGAAATCAAGGGCAGGGTGAAGAGCCTTTGGATGAGGCCTTGTTCGAGCAAGAGGAGCTTCTCGCCGAGTTTGAAAAGATCGCGGAAGAATTGAACGCGATTCTCGCCAACCTCGAAGGCTCGACGCTCGTCAAGCGATTGAAGGCTGCTTCTCGCGAGCAAGATCAAGTAGCACAGCGGATCGGTGAGCGTATCGATTCAGTGTTCGGGCGCGTCAAATCAATGCAAGCAGAAGATCGGAAGGTGCTCACTGACCTTGGAGGTGTTGAAGAGGCAAGCAGCCAAAAAGTGTCCTACATCATGGATGACATGCAGAGCTATTTTGAGCGACGCAGAATGAATCAGTTCAAAGTGATCCTTGAGGAAATGAAGGAATCGGAAGTGCTCACGGCACTTCAGGATCTCGGCGAGGCAATTCCCAAGAAACAGGGGATGTCTATTGCTCAAGCCGAATTCTGGGCGGACACTTTTGATCGTTGGGCCGATGATTTAGTGGATCCTGCTAGCAGTGGCCAATGTCCAGGTAGCAAGACTTCAGATGCGCTCCCGCCGAGTGTGATTTTGGAAGTTCTGAAGATCCTCGAGAGTGAAGTGAATCTTCGCGAAGAGACCCGCGTTGCGGAGCAGTCTCGAGAGGCAGTGGAACTGGATGTGCACGAGAAGGAAGCCGGACGACTGAGCGACGTTCAAAACGAAATCGAGAATCGCGTCCATGATGTTGTGATCGTGATTGAAGAGTTGCCGAAGGGTACTGAGCGATTCGGCAAAGAGATTCAACTCCTTTCGAAAGTCGCGGATGTGATGTGGGAAGCGAAGGGCATATTGGGCGATTACGACACCGGCACTGCTGCCATTGCGGCTGAGACGGAAGCCATCGAGTTACTTCTGCAATGCAAGCGCATCAACCCGAAGGGTGGCGGAGGCGGTGGTGGAACCAGCCCTGGTGGTGGCGGTACCGGTGATACAAAGGATTCTGCACTGGCTCTACTTGGAACCGGACTGAACCAGAACGAGCGCCGTGAGGCCCGAAATATAGGCCAGTCAACCGGTGAAACAGGACGCGTTCTTCCTGAAGAGTTTCGAGCTGGTTTGGACAAGTATTTCGAGCAGATTGAACAAGGACTGTAATTTCAAGTGCGTGGGAGCAGGTACGGAAATCCTTATCTGCTCCGTTCTTGCTAGAAATTATTCCCCGGCGTGCGATTTCGGCAGAGAAAATGATCCAACTTCGTGAACTCGTTGTCTTGCTGGTTTTCACTGGTCTTTTACAAGCCTCTACGTGCGCGCAGGAGGAGACGGAGGCGTCTGTCACGAAGATACAGGGAGATGCCCCCGAGGAGGAAGCGCAAGACGAATTGGAAGGATTTGAGGACGTTGCAATTGGAGCTTTTCTGACTGACGGCGGCGACAGCGTTGTCGAAAAGGCGCAGGTGGGTGGGGGAGCTGTTCAAGGTTTTGCCCAGTTGCAAGAGAATGATCCAATGGGCTTTATTGCTGTACGATTCTGTGAGGCCCGAAAAGCGATCGCCCGGCGCGTATGTGACTTAGATGCAAAGCAGGTCAAATCGATCGCGGCCCTAGATCAGACTTGGGTTACCACGGAGGTGAAGAAGAAGCTCAATCCTCCGAAAGGCGGCTTCATCCGGGGGATTGTTCAAGTACTCAAGGGACCCGTAGAGCCAGCAGGTGATCCTTCCAAGGTATTGCCAAAAATGAAGAAGGTGATTGAGTCTGCAATACGTGAGGAATTAAACGAAGAGCAGTTGAAGGCGTATGACAAGGAGTTGGATGCGGCCCGCAGGTTTCAATGTAAGGCGCATGCGGGGATTCTGACTTCCGTGCTCGATCGCCACCTGTTTCTCTCGGCGGAGCAACACGCGAAATTGCAGACTGCGATTTTCGACTGGCTCTACAAGAGTAAGAAGGATCTCTACTGGCAGTTCTATCTGCAAAACAATAATTACATTCCACAGTTCCCGAGTAAGGTGCTAACTGAGCATCTCACTGAAGCCCAGCGTACGGCACTCAAAGGAATGCAGACTTGGAATTACGATGCAGCCCAGATGGAATGGCAAATGGTGAATAACCAAATAGAATTCGTGATTGTGGATCAATGATTGCCCGATTCCATCTCATCATCCTTTCCTTTGCTTGTCTTGTTTTTCCAGCAACCATTGCATCAGGTCAGGTTTTTGGAAAGGACTAAGCGCTCAATGGCCAGTATCAAGTAATCAACCAGATATTACTGAAGTGAAATGCAGGCTTGCAATGACACAAACTTTGGAAGCCTTGAGAGCTCTTGAAGAAGGCGTTCTTGAAGACATACGCGAAGGAGACGTTGGTGCTGTTTTAGGGTGGGGTTTTCAGCCCTGGTCCGGAGGTCCATTTGGTTGGGTCGATATGATAGGAACTGAACGCGCTATAAATATTTGTGAAAATTTAACTGAAAAATTTGGCCCACGATTTATTGCGCCAAAATTACTTTATAATTTGGAGAGGCTTGGTGAAGGGTTTTATATAAAAATGTGA
>PKCQ01000139.1 GCA_002862265.1 Planctomycetaceae bacterium
AAGTAATGGAGATGATGGTTTTGGTTTAGCTTTTGGACAAAGCTGAGATACCTTTCCTGGGCCTTGCCTCGCAAAGACATAGGAGCATCGAGATTGAGTATCCGCGGCTCCTTCGGCCGAACGACGGTTCCTTGGTAAGGGGACGGAAGCCAGCCATTGGTAAAATTACCAACACCGAGCACCGGCAATCCTCGCGGGTCAGTCAGAGCGACGAATGCGGGCAGATTCTGGTTCTCGCTTCCCAAGCCGTAGGTCAGCCAGCTGCCAAGTGAAGGGCGTCCGTTCAAAATGCTGCCATTGTTGAGCGCGTTAATGGACTGGCCGTGGTTATTCACACCAGTATGCATCGAGCGAATCATCGTAATCTCGTCAGCAATCGATGCCATGTGCGGTACCAACTCGCTGAAGTCCATGCCAGACTGCCCGTGCTTGCCAAACTTCCACTGAGCCTTCATCACTTCTTTTGTGGCGCCCGCCGCGTCATCGTATTTGACTTCCCCGGGGAAGTCCTTGCCATCCAATCCGTCGAGCGCAGGCTTAGGATCAAAAAGATCGATCTGACTCGGACCGCCCTGCATTACCATCGAGATCATCGCCTTAGCACGCGGCAGATGATGAGGCAATTTTGGTTTTGTCGTGTAGCCAGCCGCATCTGACCTCTGATCGAGTTTGGTCGGATCTGCAAATGCTTTCTGTTCACGCATCAAAGTGGCAAGCGCGATAAGTCCCGCACCGTAACTACCTTGAATGAAGTGCCGTCTTGAATGACTCATGATTCAATCGATGTAGAGGAATTCGTTGGAGCTAAGTAAAGCATGGCAAAACGCGGCGAAGGCTAATGAATCCGGCGGGGCGTTGTCTTTTTCAGCAGGCCCCGACTCCTTCTCAAACTTTGCCGGGTTTTCTTTGTAGTATTTCTCTTGGACTGCAATGAATGCTTCAGAATCCTGAACTTCCGCCTCACTCGCCTCCCTTCCATAGCAAAGCGAAAATGCCAATCGGATTCGGGACGCGCGATCTGCTGCTTCGAAAGCCTGTAATCGCTGTGAGAGAAATCTTGCGTACTCTCGCATTCCAGTACTGTTCATCAGCAGCAAGCTTTGTGGACTGACGGTCGTCTCCGGACGCGATGCGCAATTCGCATCCGTCATGCTAGGAGCGTCAAATGTCGTCAACATATCGAGTGGACGGCTTCGGCGTACTTGGATGTAAATACTCCGACGAAACTCTTCACCATAAAGCGGAATGTACTTTCCGGTCTGTCGGCCCGCACTGTCGGTCGTATCGTTCCCCACCACAATGGAGCCGTCAGTCGTCGGCATTACCGGAATCGGCGGTCCAAAGGGCTTCCGATTGAGCTTGCCGGCGACCGCAAGCAAAGAGTCTCTGAATACTTCGGCTTCTAGTCTTCGCGCATTTTGCCGACTGAGTAGTCGGTTGTCTGGATCCAATTCGTCGCCGAGTTTCGATCTTCGCGACGACTGTTTCCAAGTCTGGCTGGTGAGAATCAATCGATGAAGCTCCTTCAGTCTCCACCCAGACTCCATAAAGCGATAGGCGAGATAATCTAGCAGTTCAGGATGCGATGGAAGGTCCCCGAGAACACCAAAGTCACTGACGCTCGCAACAAGTCCAAGTCCAAAATGATGCTTCCAGACTCGATTGACAATGACGCGAGCAAACAAAGGATGTCGGCCATCCGTGATCGACCTGGCGAACGCCAGACGCCGGCCAGTTGTAGACAATTCCTCGGAAAACTCGGGAAGTTGCGTTACTCTCCAGCTAGCCAGTACGGAGAGATCACTCGGCGTTACTTTCTCTTTTGGTGAATCCGGGTTGCCGCGAAAAAACACCTGCGTCGAATCGACCGCTTCGGGCTTCTTGGCCTGCTCCGCGAACGCCTGCACGAACTCTGCCTTTGGCTTAGTGTTACGAACAGCCTGGGCCCGAGCCGCGATCTCCTTCAGTGTGCCTGCATGCTTCGTTTTGTAGGTGCTGTCGTAGAGATAGAGACTGGAAGCACTGAGCTTGTTGATACTTGGGTTCTGAGCCAGCAGCTTCTTCTGCCCCGCGCTGCGTTTTTTCACCTCAGTGTTGTAGGCCTCACGCAAATCTTCTTGAATCGATTCTTCTCGCTTCGCTAGTTCCTTTTCCAAAACCTCAGCAATGAACTGTTCTTCTTTCGCCGCGCGTTCCGCGTCGATTTTTTTTGCTTCCTTCTCGATCTCTGCGGCTTGCGTAGCTTGTTGTTTCGTTTGCAATGAAACCAAACGATTCCGTGGGACTCTCCATTGCTTGATGTCAAAGCCCGGGTCGAAAACCGCGCGAAGACTGTAGTAGTCTGCCTGCGTGATCGGATCGTACCGGTGATTGTGGCACTGAGCGCACTCGATTGTCATGCCATACAAAGTAGAGCTAACGATCTTAATGGTGTCCGTTACGCACTGGTTGCGAGTCGACATATTGTTCAAGCTTGCCGAGCCATCCGGTGCCATGCGAAGAAAGCCGGTAGCCGTCATCAACTCGGCATAGCGTGCCCTCTCCCGTTCTGTATTTGAGTTGGCGTGCACACCTTCTGTTGCAGCAATCTCGTCACCGGCCAATTGCTCGCGAATGAACTCGTTATAAGGCTTGTCATTGTTCAAGGAGCGAATGACATAGTCTCGGTAACGCCACGCATGCTCTCGGACGACATCTTTCTCATCGTACCCGTTCGAGTCCGCGTAGCCGGCTAAATCCAGCCAGTGACGTCCCCAGCGTTCGCCGTAAGCCTGTGAGTTCAAAAGGCGTTCTATCAGCGACCTGTAGGCGGACTCGGGTGCATACTTAAACTATTCGGTGAACGTTGTTATTTCGTTCGGTTTCGGTGGCAGTCCTGTGAGATCAAAGTGCAGTCGGCGGATGAGAGTTCGAGCGTCTACCTCCGATGAGAAAGCCAGGTTTGCCTGCTTGAGCGAGCGGGCAACGAATCGGTCGATCGCATTTGTCGAATCCGTAAGCTCGTTTGCTTCAGGAATTGGCGGTAACACAATGGGTTGCAACGACCACCAGCTTCTTTCTTCTTGCGTGAAAGCCTCCAATTCCTCTGGGTTATCAGGCTCTGCACGAGCCGTATTTGCTCCCTGCTTGATCCATTTCGCGATCAAATCAATCTGACCTTCTGGCAGCTTGTCTTTTCCTTCGGGCATCTGCCCTGTATTAAGAACCTCCACAAGCAAACTCTCATTGGGATTTCCCGGGACGATAGCAGCTCCGGAATCGCCACCCACGGATAGAAAACGTCGCAAACGAAGATCTAGCCCACCTCCAGTTTCTTCCTCCTCTCCATGGCAGTGGAAACAATGTTGCTTGAGGATCGGGCGAACATGCTTCTCAAAAACAAGCGAAATATCCTCGTCCGCGGGCAGATCTTGAGTAGCTAACGCTAGGGCTGAGACAAAAACCAACGTGAAAGCAAGATTGGATTTAATCATGACAATGGAGTCACCATGCACAGGGCTCGAAGGGGTTCAAGCAATTGCAAAGGTAGGAATGCCGCTCAGCCGTACAGGAAGTTGCGTAGCAGAACTCTCTGGCCATGCTTCGCCGATCCGGCAGGTTGCTCGGGAGGTAGGAGGGACGGACCGCACACCGACTTTCTATAAGATAGCTGCTTTCGTGTGAAAAATCTCGGTAAACAGGCGAGTGAACAGCACGAACGGTAACGAATGAGGTTGAGCTGCATTCGTGGATACTGAGCCAAACTAGTAGCAGTGCTGGCAGCCTATCACCCGCGCGAGCTGGCTCGGGTCGCTGTTACTCGAGGCCAACCGTAAGTGCTTTCACGCATCGTCATTTCTGGGCCATGCTCAAAAGAACAAAACGATCTATTGAGCACTATGGCAAAGTAACAAGATTATCGTGCAACCGCGATCGAGTCTCAGCAGTATCGTGAAGCCGAAGCCAAGAAAGTGGGGGGAAGTGAAACTTGGTACGGTAACTAGCGTTTACGAGGAGCTGTGATAAGGCCGCATTGGTCACGTCCTACTTCCGCTCGATTCAGCTGGCGAAATGGAACGATCGAGTTCTTAGATCTCAAGATCTCGCGGTCGGCAAGAATCCTCCAGGCTCCACTCCGCTTTGCGGACAGAGTGCTTCCATGTTTCCGCTTCGGTTTGGAATACGCCCAAAGCAGCTGTAGGAAGTTCCATGCCAACGCCAGCCAACGCCCCACAAAGTGCTGACATACCAGGGTTGTGCCCAAGCACCAAAACAGTGCTCCAAGAATCATGTAGCACATCCACGTGGCCAGAGATTTCGTCAGGCGATGCGAGATAGAGACTTGTTTCGGTCAAGACCTCCACTTTGCGCTGCCAAGTGGCTTGCATCAGCTCCAACGTCTGCTGAACACGGACCGCTGAACTCGCGAGGATGACATCAGGTGCATAACCTTGATTTTCAAGATAGTTTGCAACGAGCGGAGCGGAGCGGCGGCCTCGAGGATTCAAAGGTCGATCGTGATCTGAGAGCGACTCATCGCTCCAATCACTTTTGGCGTGCCGCATTAAGATCAGTTTGCGCATCAGTGGGAAAACAAGAATTCGGGACTAGTCATCAAACTCCACAGCAAGTCCTCGTAAGTCTCTCGCCTGGAAACTTTCTCGGCATCGGCCGCCGCCACCAGCGCTAACAACCTTCGTCTTTCATCCGCAGATGGCCTGCGTGAAAGGGCTGCCAAGTACGCTTGTTCAACAACTTGTTCTGCGGGTGCTAATTCTTCAAGCCAACTGGAAATCACACAAGTCTTCGCCGCTAATTTTTCGTTGATCGTATCGCCATTGCTGAGGTGAAGCACTTGAACCACCGTTGGCTGATTTGAGCGTTCACAGTCACAGGTGATGCGCCGTTGGTGGCGACCAAAGGTCTTCAGGAAATAATTTACGACGGCGGAATCGTACAGCTCCAACGACTTGGTACCTTCCGGATAGAAGTCGGTCTTGCGTTTATCTGCACCCTGAAACTCGATTTGCGTAAACTTGGTTGGCACGCCCGTCACCGTCACAATCGCGTCGTGAAGAACTTCGGCCATCAGTCGACGCGGATAGTAGTGGCTGTAAAACCGCTTGTCGTTTGCATTGTTTTCTGTCGACTGGGCAGCACGTTGATAGGCGGCCGAGTTCAGGATCAGCCGACTCAGTGCTTTGAGGTCGTAGTCATGCTCGATGACATAGTCGGCCAAAGCGTTAAGCAATCGTTCGCTGCTAGCTGGGTTGCTAGCTCGCAAGTCGTCCACCGACTCTACCAATCCTACGCCCATGTAGTTTGCCCACACTCGATTTGCGATCGCCCGACTAAAGTAGCGATTGTCGGAACGCGTTAGCCATTCCGCCAACACTTCTCGTCGATCCTCCGGCGCATCGATCGCAATTGCCTCAGCGTCCAGCGGAGCGGGTGCTTGTGGCTTGCCACGTGAAGGCTGAATCAAGTCTCCTCGTTCCAGCACCACCAAAGTCCGCTTGCCATCACCATTACGGCTGTCGCCGCCCCAGCCTTTCGCTCGGACTCGGGAGTACAGATTTGCCATCGCGTAATACTGATCGTTCGTCCACTTTTCCAACGGATGATTGTGACACTTGGCACAACCAA
>PKCQ01000648.1 GCA_002862265.1 Planctomycetaceae bacterium
CGAAGCCGACATTGCCCCGCTTCAGCCCGACTTCGTATTGCTCTACTTGGGCTGGAATGACATTCCGTTGCTACTGAGCGACAATCCGAACAGCTTGGATCGGACTCCGCCAGCGCCGAGTATGACCGAGCGTGCGCTTAGCCACAGTGTGCTTTACGGCTTTCTTCGCTATCGCGTTTTCCCACCCGACACCCCGAAGTTTGCCCCACCCGCATCATCCAGGAACCATATCACCGAAAGAGGTGGCGAAGCATTTCGTGACGAACTAGAGAAAATGCTTGACTCGATCATGGCGGCAGGGGCTAGGCCAGTTCTTGCAACTCAGGTAACGGCTTCCGGCTCTGCTAGCTTGGAGTTGGATGACTATCTCGGTAGTTCACCAGAACAGGTCACAGCAAATCGCAAGATCGGCAAGTGGCTAACCAACTGCGTTCGTGAAGTGGCTTCGGAGCGAAATGTGCTGCTGATCGATTGCGCCACCGAGGTCGAAGCCAATCCTGAGACGCTCGGAGACGCTATTCATTTGAGCGAGCAGGGGCACAAACTCGTGGCGGAATCGTGGCTCAGTGGATTCATCAATAGTGGCCCTTCCCGAGAATGACCGCTCGAGGAAAACGCCTGATCTTTCGCCGTGTCCAGATTTCCAGTTAAAATCGAGAGGTCACGCTCGCGGTCTTGTTGAATTGGATTTCGGATCACTTGACGCTCATTCTTGGAATCTCAGCCTTTTACCATGACTCCGCAGCGGCATTGCTGCGCGATGGTGAGGTTGTTGCGGCAGCATCCCAAGAACGCTTCACGCGTAAGAAGCACGATTCGGATTTTCCGCGTGAAGCCATGCAGGCATGCTTGGACCAAGCGGGCGCGTCAGTGGCTGATCTGGATTTTGTCGGCTTCTATGAAAAACCTTTGCAAAAATTCGATCGCTTACTAGAAACGTATTTGGCCTATGCGCCACGCGGATACATAAGCTTTGCCAAGGCGATTCCGACTTGGCTGCAAACCAAGTTACGGCAGCCGAAAATGATACGGCAAGAGCTAGGCCGCGAATATCGAAAGAAGTTGGTCTTTTGCGAACACCATGAGTCGCATGCGGCAAGTGCCTTCTACCCGAGTCCTTTTGAAGATGCGGCGATTCTGACTGTTGATGGCGTAGGCGAGTGGGCCACTACAACTTGGGGCGTGGGGCAAGGCAACAAGATTGAGCTAAGGAACGAAATCCGCTTTCCGCACTCTCTAGGATTGCTGTATTCCGCGTTTACCTACTTCTGTGGCTTCCGAGTCAACTCGGGCGAGTACAAGCTGATGGGACTAGCACCCTACGGCGAACCTAAGTTTACCAAAATGATCCGAGAAGACCTAATCACGGTTCATGATGACGGTAGCTACCGCTTGAACATGGAGTACTTCACTTACTGCCACACGCTGCGGATGACCGGCAGAAAGATGGAAAGGCTCCTGGGCGTGCCGCGACGCGAGCCAGACACACCGGTACGTAAAGTCGATATGGATATGGCAGCTAGTATTCAGCAAGTAACAGAAGAAATTATCTTGAAGATGGCGCGGCATGTCCACGCCGAAACAGGCCTCGAGTCGCTTTGCATGGCTGGCGGAGTGGCGTTGAACTGCGTTGCCAATGGAAAGCTGAAACGTGAAGGACCTTTTGAGAACATCTGGGTTCAACCCGCTGCCGGTGATGCTGGCGGAGCTCTTGGCGTTGCCAGTCTAATTTGGCACCAGCTACTGGAGAAGCCACGATCGGTCCGCAGCCCCGATTCACAGTTTGGATCTCTACTTGGCACAGAGATCTCCGATGCTGAAATAGAATCACTGATTGCCGATGGTGCTGTCGCTGCACACTACGACGACAAGCAACTGTTCCCTACCGTTGCCAAGCTCTTGGCCGACGAAAAAGTTGTTGGCTGGGTCCAGCAGAGGATGGAGTTCGGGCCACGTGCCCTGGGAAGTCGCAGCATTCTGGGCGATCCGCGAAGCCCAAAAATGCAGACAACCATGAATGTCAAAATCAAATTTCGCGAGTCATTTCGTCCTTTTGCACCGGCGATTCTGGAAGAGAAAGCTCACGAGTACTTTGAAGTCTCCCCGAGCGACGCATATCCCTATATGCTTTTCACGCATGATGTGCAGAAGAGCCGTCGATTGCCCATCGATGAATCGGTGCCACGTGGAATCGAGCGAGTCAAACAGCTCCGAAGCGACCTGCCTGCCATCACGCACTTGGATTACTCAGCGAGAGTGCAAACCGTAGGCCAGGATCGTCATCCGCGTTTCCATGCTTTATTGAAAGCGTTTCAGGCGGAGACACATTGCCCTTGCTTGATCAACACAAGTTTCAATGTACGTGGTGAACCAATCGTGCGGACTGCGGAAGATGCTTACCGTTGTTTCATGGCCACGCACATGGATGCTTTGGTGATCGGCAACCATATGTTTTTGCGTGAAGAACAGCCTGTTGAGAAGCAACTCATCAGCGAAGACTACCTCACCAACTTGGAGCCCGACTGATGCCTCTCATCGACCTGAAAGCTCAGCCATCGCGTTCCCTGCAACGATGGTTCGGGCTATCTTTAGCTTCATTCTTCTTGCTGCTGTGCTACTTGTCGCAGCATTCGGGCAAAGAGCTACCAATCTTATTATTTTCAGCAGCTGTGGTCACGGCACTGACCTACTATCTCATCCCGCGTAGTCAGATTCCGATCATTCGCGGATGGCAATACCTGACATTCCCGCTTGCATTTGTTGTCGGACACGTCCTGCTGGGTGTTACCTTCTTTGGCCTTTTCTTGCCGATAGGTTTCGTACTGAGACTGCGAGGCTACGACCCCTTGAAACTGCGCAAACAACAATCGAAAAGCGATTGGCAACGTCGCGAGCCACCTCCAAAGGCGGCCCGCTACTATCAGCAGTTCTAAATGCGGCACTGGCATCTTGCCCGTTTGCCACAGTGGCTTAGAAAATCCGGCCTGTGGACGCACAGCTCCTGAACCTACGACAACTTAGAAGCTGATGCGACCGGCAGAAGGGCTACTACTTCTGGAAAGTTGTTCGCGCATGCGATTACCGCGTGAAAACTAACTTTCCCTAAGATATTCTGACTTGCGTTTTGCCTTTTCCTGCACGAAAGCTACTCTTCTTTCTTATCTTTGACGCCATTATCGTCACTGTTTTTGCCGTCATTCAGCAAAAGACCCTCCTCGATCCCTTCCGCAGCTCGCGCTGTGTAGACATTGAGACAAACGCGAGACCAAGTTTCCGTATTTTGCTGGTAGATGTGTGGATCGCAATAGTATCCGGCGCGAATAGAATTTGAACCTGAATTCACGAATCAACGCACGCGATCGGACTCAAGATTGAACTGAGGAACTAGGCAATGAGTGAGCTGAGGTTGCGTATCCTCCCGTTCAGCAACGACATCAAGCTCGACTTCTTCACCGCCCTGCGAAACTCTAACTTACATCGGGTCTCTCCTACTCGCTTGCACGGCTTCTTGCAGATCTTCCAAGTTAGAAAGCCCGCTGTCATCTGCCCGCGGCAGAATATCGTGCTCTTGAACCCCAACTTTTTCAGCAGGCGAGACCTCGATCACATTCGTATTCGCTGTTAGCTATTGGCAGTAGCGTCTGTACTCAAGTCAGCGGCACTCTTCTTCCACCACTCGAAGCATTTTTCGAGTACGAGTGTGAGATGGGATCGCACAACGACAGCCGACTGATAGAAGCGATACTGCTCTTCTAAGCCAACAGCAACTGCGCCCATAAACTGGGATTGTCCATCACGGGCAAATCTGGCTGCAAAGCGATAGACTGCCAGCCGAGTTCACGGTCCATAACCGCAAAATAGAATCCGACAGTCGGAAAATCTTGGAGGTCGAGTCCGAACAAGGCATCGAAGTGCAAGGCGGCTACCAAGCGATACCGACCATCCGTCACGCGAGCCCTGATCGCCATTTGGTCTTCAGGCGGCTGAGGAGGATTTTCCCGAGCTCGATTGATCGGAGCCCATCCAACAAACGGCAAGTCGGCTTTGGGACCTTTGCCCATCGGAGCAAAACCGTAGCGATGGCAATACTTGGTGGCCCGATGAATTTCCTTAGCGTTTCGAGTATCAATCCACAAATGCAGCCCATCGCTATCTTCCAGCCGCGATTCACGACACCAAGGCATCTGCACTTTGCCTTGCACATCCGCTTGAAAAAACAGAGCGTTCGGTCCTACGGCTAAACGCACCTGAGCAAACTTCTCCTCGCCGGCTAGCTCGGAACTCATGCAAGGCAAGATTGCCTCATCGGGCAGAGCTTCGGGGCGATCCGAAAAAGGGCGATCAATTTTATGCGCCCGAAGCTTGATTCGGACCAGCATACTGGGATCGATCAACGGAGTTTCTTCTTCGTTCATGCCAACTATTCAATCTCGATTGAGTTTACTTTTTGCCTTGGGATCGTTTTTGCCGAAAGAAGTGGGTCAGCAACGCACCGCAGTCTTCGGCCATAACACCTGCGGTTGTATCGCAACGGTGATTCAAGCGCGGATCGTCGAGCATCCGGTATAGAGAATCGACGGCACCAGCTTTGGGATCCGAGGCTCCATAGACAACTCGCGACACCCGCGACTGCAGAATCGCCCCAGCACACATCGGACAAGGTTCAAGCGTCACATAGAGAGTACATTGCTCGAGACGCCAGTCCTCGATGACTGCCGCAGCTTGCGTGATAGCAATCATCTCCGCATGAGCTGTTGGATCCTTGAGAGATTCTCGTTGGTTCCAACCGACGCCGATCACTTTGTTGCCATGTGTGATGACTGCTCCTACAGGAACTTCATCTTCCTCCATCGCTTGAACAGCCAGCCCAAGAGCTTGTTTCATGTAGTTCTGATCCAAGAAAATTAGGCCACTTGGATCTGCGAGCTCCGATTCGTCGGCTTCGTCATCCGAAGCATCATAACGATCAATCATTCTGATGCGACATTCCTATTTGAGAATTCCACCCGCTGGCCCGGGCCCGGACTTCTTTTCCTTTGGTTTTTCTTTGCCAACCGGGCGCCATTTGAACTCGCGAACAGCTACCTTTGACATGAATGCACAGAAGCCAAGTGGTTTCGACGACTCGACTTCAATACGTGTCGAAAACTCATGATCTTCACGCTCCTGACGAAAGATCTCCTCGTCATCAATCCAAGCTCGAACGTATTCCTGATCAACTCGAAGTTTAAAGCGATACCACTTTTTATTCTCGAATTCAAAAAACGTCGTGGTCGCATTCTCCGACGCATCGAAATCATCCACACTCGAAAGTCCCACCAAAGTTCCGCCCCAACCGCCAGCGATTAGCGAGCTATGTTGCTTAGCGATCGGAAAGGTCAGTCCCACGAGGAAGTCGTTTCCTTCCAGACGATTCGCTTCCAGGTAGATTTCAAAGTTGTCGGTCGGGAAGTCCTTGCCTTTGTAGTTGATTCCATTCAGCGGATCACTATCGGCCCGATTGACCCTGAAACCGGTCGCCCGTCAGAGCTTACCCTATCTTTGTTACGGGAAGGCAACCATAATCGTGGTGGCCGCAAACCAAAACCGAAACCGGTAACCGAACCGATTT
>PKCQ01000328.1 GCA_002862265.1 Planctomycetaceae bacterium
GCTGCCGCCGCAGCAGCGGGGGCGGAGTTGGCCGCAGCGGTGGTGGGCTGTTTGATCAACAAGGAAGACTAATCGGGGTTTGCAATGCTGCGACTCAAGGTGAACCGGAGGGAATTTATGCCTCTCGCGAAGTCATCTACGACCAACTTCAACGAGTCGACCTTGCTCAACTGTACGAGCCGATAACTGCTTCACCCGAACCTGGACAAATTGCGAGCAGCGTTTCGTCGCAGCCAAGTAATTCATTGACCCTACCTGCATTCGACAGTCAGACGCAAGAAACATCGCCGCCGAAACAACTAGTTGTCGTCATTCGCGACGCTTCCGGTAAAGATCGCGTTATGCGGGTGGATTCGCCATCACCCGAATTACTGCGACAACTAAAACGCGAAGGCAAATAGACCTTTGTGCGGAATTTATAAAGCGTTGCGGGCGGAGCGGAGGTCGTCAAGACTTTCGGCCTCCCGAGACTCTCTGCCAAGTGAATCTGGACTTGCCTAAGACGGAACGCGAGTCGGAATCTGCCAGCTCAGGTTCGTTTCAACCAATATCCACTCGCATGCGAACATGTTTTCCAATGGTAGCAGCTTGGCTGCCATTCGCCCAAGCTCTTTACGAGCTCAGCGACCAACGCCACGGCTTCTGCTACGGCGATCAAATGTTGTGGCTGACACTTCGACAAACAAGACTGCAGAGCCAGCCGAGGACAATGCCACCAGCGCATATTGGCGGTCCCTCTAGCCAAGTCCAATAACTTGGCATGCCCGCGCTCAGGTCCGTGCAGAACAATACGATCCGGGCAAAAATATTAAAGGCTGCGATCATGCAAATGATGGGGAAAAACCTTCGTACATCCATCGAACAGAGTACTGCGACCAATCCGTGCGCAAAATACATCGCGGAGTTGGAGCGTGCGAGGTACTCGAAGATGGGAGCGTCGGTTGGGGCCTCTCCGAGACCCAGCCAGCTGTGTATACCGACCATCCAGCTCGTGGGAAAGAAGATCGGAAAGAAAGCGCAACACTGCGAGACTCCCATCAGTCGCAACAGCCACTGGATCAGCTTGGCAGGCAGTGAACCTACCGCCTGCGTTTTTCCTCCATCTTCCTATGCTTGCATTTGAAACTTTCCAGATCTGCTGGTCAACGCAGCTTGAAATTGGCGTACACCTGAATACCGCCATCCAACTATAATTCTCGAGTTGAAAAGCTTGCATGCAAGGCGTCACTGTAGCTAGCGTCGTCTTTTGCTCCGCGCTAGTATGCCGGTGCTTGCGTTGAGCAAGAGTCAACCAAGCCTGACAGTGACACAACATCCAAGGACGGAGATCTTAAGTGGCCAGTGTTTTGCAGCCTCAAAGTCAAGAAAACGATAGCAATTCCTCCGAGAACATGACGAACACGATCCGGATCTACAACACTCTGACACGTCAGAAAGAGCCTTTTGAAACAGTCGAGCCTGGCAAGGTTGGGATGTACCTCTGCGGCCCAACGGTTTACGCCGAGGCCCACATTGGACATATGGTCGGACCGGTCATTTTTGACACCATCAAACGTTACCTTGTTTATAGCGGCTACGAAGTTAACTGGGTCGTGAACATCACCGACGTCGACGACAAGCTTATTGCCTCATCACGCAAGCGTGGCATTCCGATGTCGCAAGTCGCGACTGAAATGACGATGGACTATTTGTCTAACCTACAGTCACTCGGTGTTGACCAGATCAATTCGATGCCTCGTGCCACCGATAATATGGGCGAGATCATCACGTTCATCGAGGAGCTGATCGAGAAGGGCTTTGCCTACGCCAGCGGCGGCGACGTATTCTTCGATGTGACCAAAGATTGCGACTACGGGCAGCTTAGCAATCGCTCGGTGGAAGACCAACAAGGCGAAGGTGGTGGAGCCGCGGCGAAAAAGAAGTCTGCCGGTGACTTTGCACTTTGGAAGTCAGCTAAGGACGATGAGCCAAGTTGGAAGAGCCCTTGGGGCCAAGGTCGTCCGGGCTGGCATATCGAGTGCTCAGCGATGAGTCGTGTTGAGCTAGGCGAAACTTTTGACATTCACGGTGGCGGCTTGGACCTGATGTTCCCACACCACGAGAACGAACTGGCTCAAAGTCGTTGCTGCCACGACAAGCCGATGGTCAAGTACTGGATGCATAACGGTTTGATGCAGCGTGAAGGCGCTGCAGCAAAGCTTGGTGGCAAAAGCGATCGAGCAGAAAATGCAGATGCGGCCTCCAACAAGATCAGTCGTAGTGCTGGCGATGGTGGCTTGGCTCAGCTGATTGAAGAGCAGACGGGAGACCGGATTCGCTTCTTCCTGCTCCGTTCCCAATATCGCAGCACAATTCTCTTTGGCGACAATGCCCTGGCTGAAGCGGGGCAAGCATTGAGCACCTTTTACCGACTCATTGAGCGTTATGATCGATTGTCCGGACATTCATTCTATTTTGGAACCGAGTACGCCAAGACGCGTGCCACTGGGGATCAAGAGCTTGCTGACGCGAGCGGTGAACTGATGGAAGCCGTTGCTGCCAAACGTAGTGTCTTTCTCGAGAAGATGGACGACGACTTCAACACGGCTGGCGCTGTTAGCGAGCTATTCGAAATGGCTCGCTCAATTAATCGCTTTATTGAATCAGAGGACTTGGAAGATTCCAAGAAACGCGGCGACGAAGCGATGAGCACTCTGGCATCAGCCATGAGTGTGCTTCGTGAGCTCGGTGCCATCCTCGGACTATTCATCAAGAAACCGAAGACAGCTGGCGGCGATGGAAGCGAAGACACGGTTGAGGGCCTGCTGCAGCTGTTGATCAAGCTGCGTGCCGACGCTCGAGCCCATAAAGATTTTGCGACATCGGACACCATTCGCGACGGCCTTGCCGCACTCGACATCACCTTGCAGGACCTCAAGGAAGGAACCAGCTGGGAGAAGAGCTAATCGTTTAACGCCCAGCCGCAGGTGCCAGCTTGCTTTGGCACAGCCTGGTAGCGGAAGTCGTCAAGACTTTCGGCCTTACAGTTACACCGTGGCGCCTGAGGACAGGACCACAGGCAAGATGCCTAAGCCACTTCAAACCTAGGAACCGGATGTTCAAGTCGACGCGCACCAACAACGACGCCAGCTCAGGAAACCTGATCCTCGGGATCGACCCGGCTCTAGGTACAACTGGCTATGGTGTGGTACGAGATCTCGGCAATCGCTTCGAAGTTATCGATGCGGGCATTGTCCGCTGCGATCGCAGGGATACGCTTGAGAGTCGCTTGCTCGAGCTCAGCAAAGGCATCACGGAGGTAGTCGAGGAATTTCGGCCGGATTGCTTTGCGGTGGAGGAGCTATATTCCCACTACGAGCGACCGACGACTGCAATTTTGATGGGCCACGCTCGCGGAGTGATTTTGTTGGCGGCTGCTACCGCCGGCGTGCCCGTACACTCTTACGCGGCGACCCAAATCAAGAAAACACTGACCGGCAATGGTAGGGCATCTAAGAGTCAAATGCAGTTCGCCGTGCAGCATCAATTGGGACTCAAACAACTCCCCGAGCCCGCTGACGTCGCGGATGCCCTCGCTGCAGCAGTTACCCATTGCCACCATCGCTTGGCAAGCGAAAGCCCGGCTCTCAAGCCTCACGTTAACACAGCTTACGCGAATCTACTCAAAACGCATCGAACTCAGCAAAGCTAGTCTTATCGCACTGATTCACATTGAGATTTTATGATTACCAAAATCGCCGGCAAACTCATTGAGCTATCCGAAGAAGATGCCACGCTTTCGATTCCTCCGATGGAATACCAAGTTCTGATTGCTGAGTTCACGCGTCGGCATCTACAGAGTCAAGTTCAAAAGGAAGTCGAACTTCACACGATTCACTATCTCGATGGCAACGTTACATCGGGCGGGCGGTTGACTCCACGATTGGTTGGCTTTCTCAATACAGCAGAACGCGATTTCTTCGAGCTATTTTGCTCCGTCGACGGCGTAGGCGTGAAGAAAGCTCTTCGAGCGATGACCCATGCAGTGCAAGACACGGCAGTGATGATTGAACAGCAAGACACCAAAGGGCTAAGCAAGTTGCCCGGTATTGGCCCCGCCACAGCAGAACGCATTATTGCCAAGTTACGCCGCAAGATGCCCAAGTTTGCTTTACTGGTGCGTCGTGAGATGCCCAAGGCAACGGACGCGGACGTTCGCGAAGGCGTGGTGGAAGACACGTTCCAAGCCCTGATGGCCCTTGGCCACGGTGAAGCCGATGCACGTCAGCTCATCGAGGTTGCCCTTGCATCCGGTGGCAAGTTCAAAGACACCGAGACGCTGATCCAAGAAATCTACAAGAAGCAGTACGGATCTTAACCAATAGTCGTAGGCCGATAACGAGCGGACCGATTTTACGGCGACGAGCAGGACGGCGCTTACGGCTGGTCGTTAAACGACTTTTCGTTTTTCGTCAGAAGCAAGATCAGCAAAGTCGCAGCAATGAGATCGGCGGTCGTACCAGGATTTAAGCGATTGCCGTAGGAGCGCAGATAGCGATCCAATTGCGCGTACGAATCTGCCGTAGACAAAGTTGCACTGTCGGACTCGTGACCTCGTCCACTACGGGTGAGATCGTCAAGTACATCTTTCGCACGTTGCTGAACTTCCTTTGCTTGCTCGGCTCCGACTTTTCGGTGGATGAGACCATCGGGCTCATAGGCGAGCCACCGCAACTGCGTCCAACATGTGGCTTCGAGGATCCGTTCTGACTCGGGTAAGTTTCCGAGAGCGGAAAGAGATTCTTGAAGCCAAGGTAGTAGCCTCTCGAAGCAATCGGCGAAACCATTTGCATACTGCCGTGCCACTGCATCAAAGTCAGCAACTTGTGTCATGGCATCAACGAGGCGATCCGGTGCGTTTGAGCGAATGTCATTCTCCGTCTGCTCGCCCATACCTCCAGGCTTCGACTCAACAATCGCTTGATAAACGTCCGCGCTGTCTTTTGCGGATAGTTCGCGCAAAACTTGTTCCACATTACCACGAAGTCGTTCGAGCGAATGAACTTTGGCTTGCGCCACATTGGCGGCTTTGACCAACGGGCCGAACAGCAAGATGGTTCCGAGGTTCGTGTTGCGTCCAACGGTTTTTTGCGTCGCCTGGACACATGCGAGGACTATTTGGCCAGCGGACTGCCGAGGGATAACTTCGCGAACCACACCTGCCAATGCCGCCGCACTTGCCACAAAATGTTGGTAGTTCATGTCGCTGAATGAAGCCCTAGGATGAACATTGCCTGCTTTGGGGGCAGTGGCTTCTAGAAGACAAGCAAGCGCAACAGAATCTGCAAGTGCCAGATCTGAGCGTTGCCAATCGTCCAAGCTGGCGGGCATAGCAGCTCCGGTCAATTGGAATGCTGCGGCAAAGGATGCGCCATGCAGCCAAGAAGTTCTTCAACAACTTCGGCTGCGGCTTCTTCCATCACGTAGTGACCAACATCGTCTAGCTGCCGTGCCTTAGCGTTTGGAAATTTCCTTGCCAATCACCGCTCCTCTTCCTGGGCGAAAGTTGCTGGTTTCTTGCCCTCCACCGGCCGCCGACCAAAGTTCCGCAGCTCCTCT
>PKCQ01000025.1 GCA_002862265.1 Planctomycetaceae bacterium
GATACGAGCCAGTCCCCGACAAAGGCCGAAGCCATCGGCGTGCTTGAAAAGAGTCCCGAGCTTACGTATCCATTTCCAAGTGAGGTCTATGAGCTTCCAACGATCGCTGTCTTGGGAGCAAACCAAACAGAAACTTGCAATTTCAATATTGAGAAACTGACAGGCAACACCAATTCGGATCTTGTCTTGCATGTCTTGACTCGAGATTCATACCAACGCTTCCTCGTTGAAACAGATATCCCTGGCGCGCAGTCAACGACTCTATCCCTCAATGATCCCGTCGAGAGCTGGAAACAGGAGGGAATGCATCTCGAGCTATACCCTTTGCCAAATAGTTCTAGGGCTTTTCATCCTGTTCTGAGAAACAACACACCAGATCTGCTGGAAGCAAGTTTAGAAATCGGGATTCTTCAGGGGCCTGTTGAAGCTATCCCGTCGCATCTTTTGTCTAAGACCGAATGGCAGGCATTCTCGAATGATTTGCCTCCCTTGGTCCCCTTGCAAGCTACAAGGGATATCCAATTATCTCCGAATCAAGAGGTTGCTCTTGGACTTGTCCCGCCTGAACCTGCCCCGGGTGAAACTGAGGAGCTCGAAGATTCTCAACCAGAATTCAAGAGAATTACGCCCTATGGTTTGCTCTTCGTTGTGAGAGAGAAAGGAACGGGTCGCACAAACTTACATCACTTGAGGGTGACTCCGCAGAGACCGAGTCGAATAGTTGAGCCATCGTTGGACTATGAGGCTAAGTCTGGCAAGCTCACTGTTCGACTTCGGGCAAAAGTACCGCAATCTCTTCCTCGCCCCAATCTCAGGTTTCATGTCGAACTACAAACCAACGCTGGTGAGGTCTATTCCAAGGGAGACATCTGGCTTGACAGAGTGGAACCCTCGAGCAAGTTAGAGCTATTTGCTCCTCGGGGACGCTTCCATGTTTTGATTGATATGGAAGAATACGAACGTGCGTTCCGCTTTTCATTGAGCAGTGAAGTCAGTGTGCAGAATTACAAGACACCCTCGCAGTTCCTTGGCGTGCGAATTGACTCACCTCTTCCCGGCACCATTTTTCCAACTCCAATTCCGGAAACCACTGTCAGTCTAAAAGTGGATGCACCTCCAGGTGCATTCCCATACCCTTGGAATTCCTCGGATTTTTTAGAGGTTGGCGTTGATAAGAATCTTGATCGAAGATTGGAGGGCGATGCAGTCGTGCGACTCCGTTCAGATCGTCAAGTTTCTAGCGCTATAGCATTGGTCGAAGATGGCTTTCAAGTCATCAATACTGTCCGCGACTTCAGAATACGAGTGCCCACGGACCGCATGATCAACGGTGAAGCAAATGTTTTGGCACGAATGGTTAGCGGCAACCGATCTTGCTGGAGTGAACCCATCCCGGTTCTATTTGATGGCGAGGCTCCACGCGCCGAGACAATTCTGCTGCCCTCTAAAGCCATTCAAGGCAAGCCATTGCTCATCTCCATATTTCCAGAGTCCGAGCAGCTCTCCAAAATCTCACAGGTCGAAGTTCTGATTGATGAGAGCAGGCTTGGCATCATCGATGAAGATAGCAAGCCGGTGCTCGCTAGCCAAAGCCAAGGAAATGGCTGGCAAGCAGAATTAGATGTAAGCAAGCTAGCATTGGGTGCGTACGATGTACTGGTACGTCTGCGTGACGAAGCCGGGAATATAGGCGATCTCCAGCGGGTTCCTGTTCAAGTCGTGCCACCGATCCCAGATGCGATTAGCTCGGCAAACAATGTAACGGGGAAGTTTGTTTACCGTCAGCGTCCAATCCCTAACGGAGTAGTGAATTTGTTCCCTGTTGCGGTAGAAAACCAAGCCACTGGTGTCAATGAAACGTCTAGTTCAGAGGAGGAGCCCGCTGCATCTGTTAAGACGGATGCTATAGGAAGATTTTTCTTCGAGAACCTTAGCCCCGGAACCTATCAGCTCCGCGCTAAATCGACCATCAAAAATCGACCGCGAATTGCACGGCAAGACGTCACAGTTCGGGCGAAACCGGCTGCTGCTACCTCAGCTGTATTGGAGGCAAAATAGACTTTTGAGCGTTCTACTTGGGGCATAAGCGTTAAAGTTCCACCAGGATTCAGACGACGAATACGCTGGAGAAGGGCTCTAGATCGTGCTTTTGTTTTTTGCTGCTAAAGCACTCGTTCGCCAAGGTCGCGGAGTTCATCTCGTGTTTCCACGCAAAGGTGAGGCAGCTGCTTTCAAATGGTAGGGCCGGGTCACCAAGAGTCGGCTGAATCAGAATTCTCAAAGTGTGCAGACGAACAGTGACGGGCTACCGATACACTCTGTGTTTTGTATTGATCTGCTTGAGTGCACTTTTCGTAGGTTGTTCAACGCTGCCTCGGGAGAATCAAATTGCCGCGCAAGCTCCCCTGCAATCTCAGGCCAGTGCTCAAGCTCCCGGCACCACGATCGTTGCGATCGCGCCGCCCGCAGCGCCGTCGGAGCCCCCGCCTAATCTGCTTGACTTCTTAGGCATCAATCAAATCCAAGGCAAAGTGTGTGGTGGGCTTGGTTATCTCTTTCGTCAGGCGCAGAATCGTTTGGGGAAGTACTTTCCAGGTCTTGAGCCCAAGCCTCCTGTCAAATCGATCACGGATCCTGCGAACCTGAGTGAAGACTCACCGCCCGCGGTTAGTGCGGCCGCGAAGATCAAGGCGGAAGAGGACGCTGCGGAGCAAAAGATCAAAGGGCTTAAGTATCTCTCAACGATAGGGTGTGGAGGATGCTACCCGGATGTAGAGGAAGCATTGCTTGCAGCGTTGGATGATTGTACCGAAGCCGTGCGCTATGAGGCGGTGAAAGCACTGCGCGGCCCTAATCGAGGCCCTTGCAAATACTGCAGCTCTGGAAGTTGCTGTAGCGCGGCGGTGCAGAAGAAGCTTCGCGAGATTGCCTACGAACTGAATTCTTCCATGTGCTATATCGAGCCGTCAGAACGCGTTCGTAGGCTGGCGAGGCTTTCACTGCGTAGCTGTGGTCCGCCCGTCCCGAGTGCGAGCGAAGAACTCCCATCTGAAGGTCCAAGATCCGAGAGTGTTACGAGTCAGAATGCAGGTAGCGGAGGATTCCGCGGCGCGGTCTCGCTTGCGTCCAATGTGCAAAGCACTCAGGTTCAGGGGAACGAAAAATCCAGTGCTGTGAAGTTTTCTTCGTCATTTACCAGCTTGAGCGACGTATTTCCCTTCTCCAGTAGGCAAGTGGAACCGGCAACGCAGGATTTTTGGGGCTTGGGGCTTCATGAAGAGGATTTGGACAAGGCAGGCGTCGCAACTAATTTGGATCACCATGCTAGAAAGTACACCTGGGAACGCTACACGCTGAATCCAAACAAGTTCAAAACATTCGAAGACGCCCGGAATGCTCTGAGCTGTGTCCGCTCTTGCATTACTGGAGTGAGTGCTGAGTTAGAGTCAGTTGAATTATCGGAAGAGCAGTTGCAAGTAACAAAGGTGTTGGCTTCTGGACTCCGGCAAGCCCTCTCACCTAGGATTGCAGAGGCGCTAGAGGGACTCCCCCTTCGCAAGGTCAGTCAACCTATTGGAGATAAATACGGTTGGCACTTGCTGCGAATTGTTGAGCAGCATCCTTCAGACGCTAGAATACGATGAGCGGACGTGCAGTCTCTTTGACGAAGACTCGCAGATTGAATCGAGCATAACTTGGCCAAAACCCAGTAAGCTGAAGATGGCACCGGCAAAAAAACTCAGTGCAAACACGCAGGCAAAAGATTGGCAAACACAACGTGTTGATTCCATCCAGAGTCGTTCCTTGTTGCGCGTCCTTAGCTATGGATTGCTAGCGACTCTTTTCGTCGGGTTATTGATCTGCATCTTGCCGTATTCGCCCAGCCGGACACCCATGTTTGTTGTTGCGGAAGCCGGGTACAGCGTGCCTTGGCCCACAAATGGTTGGGCGAATGAAGACGTGGCGCACCTTCGGAGACTGGATGGCGAGCTGATTGATGTGCATCGAGTTGAGTCTGCAAATGGAGACCCAAAGAGCCTGCTCGTCGAGCTTCGGAAACGACTGAGCGAAGAATTGCAAGCTATTGACAGTGTCGGCACGGTGATGGTTTACATCAATTGTGTTTGTGCCGTCAATCGAGACAACGAGCCGTGCATCATACTCAAGGGCCTAGAACCAACACATCCCGAGACTTGGTTTCCGCTGAAACAATTGGTAGGTGTTTTCGGCGATTTGTCGCCCGGTACGCAAAAGGTCATCTTCGTCGATGGTGTGCGTTATCTTCAGAATTGGAATCTGGCAGAGCCGCTCAACCCCTTCGTTGAACGAGTCGAAGAGTTGGTTTCGAGCACTAATATTAAGAACGTATCGGTCATAACTTCCTCTTCGCCCGGGCAGATTTCGCCAAGCAAGAATGCTTTCGCAGCTTCGCTCACAAAAGCAATTGCGGGTGCCCGTCCAGGCATGGAACAAACTACTAGTGGTCAAGTTACCTTTGCCGCTCTTCTCGATCGAATGGACCATTGGGTTTCCAATGAAGCTCAGCGTACCGCGGAGCGCCAACAAAACATCTCTGTTTTTAGCAACACTAGAAACAAGCGATGGACGGCTTCAGTCGGCTTGAATGCCACAAAATGGAAGGATGTCGAGCCAAGTCTTGAACGAACGGTAAATTCAAATCTGACAGCCGCAGAATTAGATTCAGCATGGCAACGTTATTCCAGCCTTGCCAAGGACAGTTTGCTAAGTTTCGACCCAGAGCAGCTTTGTCTAGTCGAGCGAAAACTGGCACGCTTGGAAGATCTGGCCAAATCCGGTCCGTCGCTGAAAGAAGAGGCAATCGCAGAGCTCGCGATTTTGCTAGAAGAACTCGACGATCTGAGGACGTTGGACGCCAATGTCCGGAGATCGTTCAGTGGAGCGCTCGGCTCAAACAAAGAGTATTTTCTTTCAAATTTCAAGCCTCACAGCCTCTCCTTAGCGACTTGCTTTGGCTTGCTGGACGAAGCGGATGTAAAAACTTTCAGAGGTGATGCTGCAAGATTTTCATTTGACGCGATCCCAGAACATATTGAATTATCAAATGGCAAACAGATACCACGGGACAACTTTGAGGAAATTCACCTTGCCCAGATGCTCGAGCTGGAGAACGCTGAGACGCTTTGGGCGGGCACTGAGCCAATCCGATCGGCTTTAGATCAGATCAATAAAACTTCGCAGTACTCCGTCCCAAGTTCACCTAGAGACGAACTGACGCCGTCGCTCCGATCCTATTCAATGCTATTGCCTGAGTTAGATCGAATGCAGGAATCCGCACGCCAGCTCGTTGACCAGCTATTGATCGGTCCATTGAGAGCTAGCACCAAAGACGATTTGATGCGCCTGCTCCGAAGGCAAGAAGAAGACTACCAGGAGCGATATCAAACGCTTTGCGAGGCATGGCAGACACTGGACAACGCAAATCATCTGAGATGGTTCTACTTGGAGTGGCTCGCGAACCCAAGTCGCGAACTGGACGCGACTAAGTGCGGTTTTGAACTGCAGTCTGCAAGGATGTTGTGCCAAGATCTTGTGGAGGG
>PKCQ01000028.1 GCA_002862265.1 Planctomycetaceae bacterium
GACGCGATGCAACGCGAACGTGGACGAAAGTACCCAAGCATTGACTGGCTCAGCTACTCGAAGCTGCGATGAATTAGCAGCTAAGTTTTGACGGCTACCGCCACTAACCTTGGCGACCACTGTGCTCAGAAAGTACAATTACATACGGTGTTCGGCGAAGACACGGCGGGCCGAACAATGTCTCACTCACTTAATATGCGGATGTCCTTCCAGCGAGCCAATTTTAGCAACTCAGTCGTACAAAGAGCCTTAATGCACCAAGTTCCTTTTCAGCTCGCAGCCCGCTGTTTCATTATTCTCTTCGGCGTTCTCAGATTAACTACATGCGACGCTCAAGAAGTAGACTTTGCACGCGACATACGGCCACTGCTCTCAGATCGTTGTTTTTCCTGTCACGGCCCAGACGAGGGGCACCGTGAAGCCGACTTGCGTTTCGATGCGCTCGAAAGCCTGACTGAAGATCGTGGCGGCTACTATGTGCTGAAGCCTGGTGATTCAGTCGCTAGCGAAATGATGAAACGAATTCTCTCGGACGATGAGTTCGAAGTGATGCCTCCACCGGAAATGGGTAAACCACTGAACGAAGCAGAGAAAGGGCTGATTCGTAAGTGGATTGAACAAGGTGCGAAGTGGGCCAAGCACTGGGCCTACGAATCACCGCGTACGTCGCCGACACCAAAGTTACCAACGGCTCAGGCAGAACGTGCAAAGAACTGGATCGATCACTACATTGCCAGCGATCTCCAGAAGCTTGGACGCGAAATGTCAGCTCGCGCGAAGGACGTGACCGTGCTCCGTCGCCTTTCCTTTGACTTGACTGGTTTGCCACCGGGAGGGGGAGCGGACGTTAGCTCAGTCAGCGAAGCAAACTATGCAGATTACGTCGATCAACTCCTAGCGAGCCCTGCATTCGGCGAACGCATGGCAATCTACTGGTTGGACTTGGTACGTTTCGCTGACACCGTCGGATACCACGGCGATCAAGATCACAACATTACGCCCTACCGTGACTACGTCATCAACGCCTTCAATGACAATTTGCCCTTCGATCAATTCACGATCAATCAGCTCGCTGGCGATCTTTTAGACCCACCGAGCGAAGAACAACTCGTTGCCACTGGATACAACCGACTACTCCAAACGTCGCATGAAGGCGGCGTTCAGCCAGCCGAATACCTGGCGATCTACCAAGCCGACCGAGTCCGAAACGTGTCGGCCGTCTGGTTTGGCGCGACCATCGGCTGTGCTCAATGCCACGATCACAAGTACGATCCCTTCACGGCCAGAGACTTTTACTCGCTTGCGGCATTCTTCGCGGACGTAGACGAAGCACAGCATTTCAAGGTGGGCAGTAACTCTCTGCCTACCAAACGGCCACCGGAAATCGATGTTCTGACTCGCGCACAGCAGTTGCTGCAAGCCAATCTTCAGGCTGAACTCCAAGACGCAGCCACCTCAAGCCAAAAGTCGCTCAAAGCCGCTTTGGAACAACTCGAGAAATCGAAGCACCGTACGATGGTTACTCAATCCATCGAGCCGCGATTGGTACGTTTCTTGCCTCGTGGAGATTGGCTCGACGACAGCGGTGAGGCGATGCAACCTTCCGTTCCAAAATTTATGGGAGATCTAGACTTGGCCAGTCGGCCGACTCGACTAGATCTCGCGCATTGGTTGGTAGACACCCAAGCGAAATCGTCCCCAGGCTACCTAACAGCTCGCGTTTTTGTGAACCGTATGTGGATGCTATTTTTCGGCGAAGGTCTTTCACGGAGCGTCGAAGATTTTGGAGGTCAAGGCGAGGCGCCGACGCATCCAGAGTTGCTCGATCGTTTGGCCATCGAATTTGTTCGATCGGGCTGGGATGTGAAACACATGGTTCGCTTGATCGTCGCGAGCCAAACTTACCAACAGTCCTCCTTGGAGACCGCTTGGCACCGCAAACACGATCCTGAGAACCGACTGCTCTCTCGCCAAAACCGTTTTCGCTTGCCAGCAGAAATGGTTCGAGACGTCTCCTTGAGTTGCTCGAATCTTCTGTTGCGTCAGATCGGTGGCAGTAGCGTCAAGCCATATCAGCCAGCCGGCTACTATCGGCACCTCAATTTCCCGACTCGCAAGTACGCAGCATCAACAGATCCGGGACAGTGGCGTCGCGGCTTGTACGTTCACTGGCAGCGTCAGTTTTTGCATCCGATGCTTCGTGCTTTTGATGCACCAACTCGAGAAGAGTGCACGGCCAAACGCCCTCGCTCTAATACACCGCTCGCCGCATTGGTGTGGCTGAATGACCCTAGCTTCATCGAAGCTGCCAAAAACTTTGCCGCCGAACAGCTGGGACAACTTAGCGAGCAAAAGATAGGCAGCAAAGAAGCTCGCAAAGCTGGGATTCGCAACATGTTCCTCAGAGCAACATCGCGCGAACCCGACACGCAAGAGATAGACAGTCTGTTGAGTCTGTTGGAGGTATCGGAGGCTGCTTTCAGGGCCGACGAAAATGCCGCAGAAGAGTTGCTTTCGGTTGGCTCCCTACCGCGTCAGTCGAGTCATTCCAAAGCAACTTGGGCTGCATGGACGATGTTGGCGCGAGCGATCTTGAACTTGAACGAAACGTACACGCGGAACTAACTGATGTTGAACAGTTTCCTGAATGCAGAGCAAGGAACGGATGCGTTATTTCGGCTGAGGCGTCGGAGTTTTCTGTCGCAACTCGGAGTAGGCTTCGGTAGCATCGCCGCTTCGAGCTTGCTGGCACGAAATTCTCTCGCCAAAGATGCGGGCTTGCCTGCCGGAATCACTGGAGAAAAAGCGCCACCGCACCTACCTGCGAAAGTTAAACGCGTCATCTTTTTGTACATGTCGGGCGGGCCTTCGCACCTAGAGACGTTCGACTACAAACCCGAGTTGGACAAACTCGACGGTAAGGAGATGCCCAGCTCCTTCACTGAAGGGCAACCGATCGCGCAACTGCAAGGCAAAGCCCTGAAGGTCCAAGGGCACCTCAGCAAGTTTTCGCAGTATGGAGAGAATGGCACTTGGATCAGCGAGTTCCTGCCTCACCATCAGCGGATTGCCGACAAGATCTGCGTAATCAAGTCAATGGTAACGGAGCAGATTAACCACGACCCTGCCCACACATTCATGAACACCGGAACGGCCATCAGCGGTCGGCCTTCGATGGGCTCGTGGATCAACTATGGACTAGGCAGCGAGTGTGATAACTTGCCTGGCTTCGTAGTGATGACCAGCGTTGGAGGCCGCAACCCCCAGCCAATCGCCGCGCGTCAATGGGCGGCCGGCTTCTTGCCCAGCCGCTACCAAGGCGTCGAATTCAGCAGCAGCGGCGATCCTGTGAACTACGTCAGGCGACCGCCAGGAGTCTCAGAAGATCTGCAAGCCAAATTGATTGAATCCATCCGAGGCTTGGATAAGCACCGCAATCAATTTGTCGACAATCCGGAACTCGCGACACGCATCTCAGCCTACGAACTCGCTTTCAAAATGCAGAGTTCTGTTCCTGAGCTGATGGACATGTCGGACGAACCGCAAAGCATGCTAGACCGGTACGGTGCCAAGCCGGGCGACGGCTCTTTTGCCTCAAACTGCTTACTCGCTCGACGCTTGGCTGAGCGTGGTGTGCGTTTCATTCAGCTTTACCACCGCGGCTGGGATCACCATGGAGGCCTCGTGAAGTATATGAACACATGTTGTAGCCTGACTGATCAGCCCACCGTTGCACTGCTAGAAGATCTCGAAGAACGTGGGATGCTGGAAGACACGCTTGTGATCTGGGGTGGCGAATTCGGGCGTACCCCAATGTTCCAAGGCAAGGGTGGTGCAGGACGCGATCACCACATCAAGGGCTTTAGCCTGTGGATTGCCGGCGGCGGCATCAAGCCGGGCATCAGTCACGGCGCGACCGACGAACTCGGTTACAACTCCGTGGAAGATGTGGTGCATGTACGCGATCTCCACGCCACAATCCTTCATCAACTTGGGATCGACCACAACCGCCTCACCGTGCCTTACCAAGGCCTCGACATGAAACTCACTGGTGTAGAAGAAGCCCGCGTTGTGAACGAGATCCTGGTTTAGCCGCTGAGCAGCCAGTGCTTGCCTTTCTTCCACCCGAGGAACCACTTGGCAGCTTTGCTGGATTCGATAGACGCGCCAGAGGCAGCCGCTTCGAGTCCAAGTAGTGTAGGCTCAAACCGATCGCGGAATGGATTCGAATGTTCAGCCCAATGCTTCCTGCCCCAGTTCAAGAATTCATCCAGCTCATCATGCTGTAGGAATGACAAATAGAAAATCTTCTATCGCCAAGCGCAGGCTGAGCTCTTCACTGTGTTCAACATGGCATGTCAATGCGACTTCTTGACTTGCAAACTCTTGCAAGAGAGCTCAAAGCATCGTCTCGCCATCTGTGCAAATAGGGCTGCAATGAATCGATTGATTTAAGAGCCCTAACAACTGGTGCCAAGCTCTGTGTCGTCACGATCCGCTGCTGCTCCATGACCATCCCATTCGCCGCTGTATCCCAGCCAGCGGCTGAAACTCCTGCGCGCGAGTAGCAGAGCTTGGTAAAGGCAGGCGTCCTTTGCTTCCGCCTTACTAGCCAATCCTTCTGAGTGCTAACAACACCATACTACCAATTGCATCGCAGTCAACCGCGTACGATTGCGCGTACAAAGTTCCTGTGAGCATGTCACCTGCAAGTTTTGCCGCGCGCAAAAACTTCGAAGCAAACTCACCGATCGACGATCGAACACTTGTGGAGTATTCACTGCCTCCGGGCTCTATGCTCTACATGAGCGCTGCCGACCAAGACTCCTGGCAGCACGCGATCCGAAGCCAGCCCTTAACCGGGTCCAGAAACAGCCTCTCGTGTTGTGCGATCGAGTAGCCTGCGGCGAACTCGACTAGCTAGGTTCATCACGAGCTTAGGCATTTTTGCGTACCGGCGTCCGGAAGTACCATAACAGGACAGCCGAAAGTCTTAACGTCTTTCCTCGCATGATTGACGCAGAACCTTCGCTCTATCCCTACACAAAGAAACAAGAGCACTCAATGTCGCACCTAGATTCCGCGACCTGCGACGGATGCTTGGCCAGGGACTCTCACCCCTTTAGGGATGCGAAACTGAGGCGCCCAGAGAAATTCGGCCACTCTGATCCCAGAGCACGCGAGCGCCAGGTGTATGCCATTAGCATCCTTCGGCACGCCGAGCCCGAAAATGAACAGGTCCGGCGAAACCGAAAGGTCACTTTGCAGCTCTTATGCTTCGGACTCAAGGCCGCCTAAAGACAACTTCAGTTGACCGGAATTACGATCGGCGAAAACGTTTGCAGCAAGCACGAGCAAACTGCCGAAAACCACCAGCCAACCTGGCCCTGGAACAGTGGAATTGGCTGAAGAGCAAGTGCCACTAAGGCTAGCTATGGCTTATCGACCTGCCTCAGTTCTTGTCTGCATATCAAGTGATAGTAGCACTAAGTCATTAAGGCCAAACGTTGAATACTCGATAGAAACGAGCTCTGCGTCTAGTAATCGGCCCCGAGGCGGCTGCATATCCGTT
>PKCQ01000667.1 GCA_002862265.1 Planctomycetaceae bacterium
AGTGGGCGAAGATTTTCTGAAAAGGTGGGGCTTGCTTTCGGCATCGTTGACAATCTTCTAAGCGGCCTTCGGACAAGACTGGTTATGGCTCACGCACGGCCCGCGCCGCTGAATGACAACTATTACGGTTTGGCCGACGCTGGCCAAAAACGAACGGTCAACAGCCAGAAGTCATTGGTCTGCACCTGTTCCGATGTACGAAAACCTGCTGTCACGAGCCCGGTTGACGGAGGCGATGGCGGAAATCTCGTATGAAAAAGGTTGGCTCGACTTCCTTGGGCCAGCCCGCAATAGTATCTCCGGTGTAACTGTCTGCATGGTCTTCGGGCGACGGTAAAATAACACTGCCCGCCGTGCTCCTTTGTTGGTATCTGCAGATCGTGCATTCACTGCAAGATGGTCTCTGTAGACTTGCTCTGCAGTGGGACTCCGCCACTGGTTCATGGAGCAGACAGAGAGTACTGAGAGCTTGGCGATCATCAGTTTGGGTAGCTAAAAAGCGGGGTTGCAAAGGAATGCCGCTATGACGGTCGAACTTCCCAGCAGGTTCATGGCTCAACGCTATCTTCAGTTGCATGCGACTTCAAGTCCTCGAGGTCCAAAAACTCAAGCGCGGACATATGGGTTGCTTTCAGATTCACTTTGGGCGCTATGCCAGCTTCGAATGCTTCCTTCCACCGCAGCACACACAAGCACCAACGATCTCCCTCCCGAAGACCAGGAAACTCGTACATAGGCATCGGTGTGGACAAATCGTTGCCCTTGAGCTTTGAGAATCTCAAGAAGTCATCAGTGACTTCCGCACAGACAGTGTGCATTCCTGCATCATCGGCCCCGGTATTGCAGCATCCATCTCGGAAGAACCCGGTCATGGGATCAGTACCACAAGTCTGCAGGTCTGTGCCCAAAACATTCTTGGCCATTTCACGTTTCCTTAACGAAACAGAATTTGCTAGTTCGACCGGGCTATTCTAACGAAGCCTCAGGACATTCGGGACCAGAGTCCCTTCACGTTTTCGAGCAGCAGCCGACCTTCAATTGCCAACTGCTATCCGCCAGTCGGGTACTCCCCTGCCAAGGCCTTGCGCTCAATTTCCAAAATCTTGTCGACTCTTTTCTGGTGACGGAGCTGTGGGCCGTAAGTCGCCGAAAGAAAGGAACGCACGACTTCTTGCGCTAACTCGATGCCAATCACACGAGCTCCGATGCAAAGCACGTTCATGTCATCATGCTCGACTCCTTGCCGAGACGAATAGGAATCGTGACACAAGCTCGCTCGGATTCCAGGGATCTTATTCGCTGCAACGCTGACCCCGACGCCACTACCGCAAACTAAAATGCCCCGATCGACATTGCCGGACAACAGCTCAATGGCAACCTTTTCGGCAAAGTCGGGAAAATCACACGGCTCCTCACTCTTGGCGCCGCAATCAATGATGGTCAGTCCCTGCTTCTGAAGCAGTTCGGCCAAGGTTGCTTTGGTGCTGAATCCCGCATGATCTCCGCCAATTGCAATGCGAAGTGGTCCTTCTGACATTTCCGAGTCCAATCGGTTGAGTGATTTAGAATTTGCTGGGCCAAGAGTAGGATACGGCAACATAGTGCTAGGCGAAGTTTGCCCTGTGAACGCAGTTTACTCCTAATCCTCCGAATGATGAACCACGCGTTTTACGACAAGTCTGGGACTGGCATTTGCTTGGATCTGCCTTCGGTGGAATCACCATATTTGCACGCTTGGCTCACTTTACCATTTTTGAACAATGGCAGGCCAAACGGTAGCCCCAAGAGGGTGGCTCATGAACAGGATGAGAAGATGCTAAAATTTTGAAACGGTTAAAATTAAATCGAAGCAGCCAATAGGGCAGTTTGGTGAATAATCGATTGTTACTAGTTTTTGTCTTTCTGGTGCTCATTGCAGCCGGAGTCGGTATTTGGCAGCTGATCCCGACTAACGCTCAATTGCGTTGGACGGAAGCCATGGATGCTGCCACGAAGGGGAACCATACTCGAACGCAGCAAGTGGCGAATGAGCTACTTCGTGACTATCCAGACTCAACTGCCATCCACCAACTCCTAGCGATCACCAGCGTCCGCACCGGCGAGTACGACCAGACATTGGAGCGTTATAAATCTCTGTCATCGATTGAAGCTGCGCAGCAGTCCGGCTACCCCGATTTCTTGGTGACCCCACAAGGCGAGCTTTCCGATTTCTTGCTCGAAGCTGGAGATATCTGTATTAAGATGGGGCACTGCGAAGTTGCCGAGGAATGTTGTAAAGGGGCCATTAAAAACAATGCGAATCAGCATGAAGCACGTGCTCTACTCGCCCAAATCCTCGTTGCGCAAGGACGCGTATGGGAAATGAAGGGGTTGCTGGAAAAGCTAGTAGAGGACAAGCAAGCGAAACAGCAACACGCTTTGCTACTCGGTCTGCTGAACCCAACAATCGCTGATGACGCCTTGCTCGCAATCTGGGAAGAAGCAGTTCCAAACGAACCTTTGCAAATGCTGGCCTTCGCTGCAATGGAATTCGGAAGCGGCTACATCAAAGTTGCTTTGCCATTGATGCGAAGCGTCCGAAAAGCTCATCCGGATCTCGTTTCTGGCCACGCTTGGGTCAGAAAAGCACTTGCTCGGACGAATTTTGATGCGTTGATTGCATGGCAATCGGAACTTCCCCGCAATGCCGATAGTCATCCCGACATTTGGTATGTTAAGGGGCTCTGGGCGGATCATGAGAACCAGTTGCCTGCAGCAATTCGCTGCATGAGCATGGCTGTTCAGCTCAATCCAGATCATCGAGGTGCTTGCTATTACTTGGCGTCATTCTTGAAACGCGCCTTTCCAGGACAGTTCTCCGACCAAGTGGACTGTCTATACGAGCGAGTTGACCACCTCACATTGCTACATTCAGCCACCGATGCGCTGTATCGTGCTCCTGAGTCAGTACAACATTTGGGGGCGGCGGCAGAGACAACGTGGAGATTGAATCGTCCGCACGAATCCGAAATTTGGATTGCGGAACTTGAAAAGCAAACCAGCAACCCCACCGCCCGTGCTCGAGTTCGCCAATTGCGGCAGCTGCAGGAGATGTCAATAAATGCAGTACAAACCCGAGCCGAACAGTTGCATCAATTCCTTGTGGATTTGCCAAGGCAACAATCGTTGCCGCAGGTTGTTTGGAAGCAGTCTGAATCACAAGGCACCGAAACTGTGCGTGTAGCCGTTGAGTTTCCTACGCTCACAGATGAATCCGAAGCGACAGGAATCGACTTTCGCTTTTTGGAGGACCGGTCGGCGCAAGACCAACCTTCGATTATGCATCAGACTGGGGGCGGAGTCGGTGTGATCGACTTTGACAACGATGCATGGCCAGAAATCTATTTTCCTCAGGGTGGAAATCTACCTGGGACTCCCGAGAAACCTGGTTTTTACAATGCGTTGTACCGCATTTTTGGGGGCGAAGCATTCGAAGAGGTTTCGTTTCTGGCAAATGTCGCGGATATGGAATTTAGTCAAGGCTGCAGCGTGGGCGACTTTGACAACGATGGATTTGCGGATCTATACGTCGCGAACATTGGCCCCAATAAGCTTTACCGCAACAACGGCGATGGGACTTTTTCAGAGATGCTCGGGCCTTGGTCTTCAATCCCGGGTGTATGGACGAGTAGTGCTGCGATTGCAGACTTGAATGCAGATCGCCTGCCCGATATTTTTGACGTGAATTATCTTGATGTGCCACTTGATAGGGCTGTGCTGTGCGAAAGTATCGGGCAAAACCGTGGCCCGCTTGCCTACAATGGCGTCGGTGACCGTCTATGGTTAAACAAAGGTGACGGCACTTTTATAGATGTTTCAGAGAAAGCAGGCTTACTCGGGAGGCAGGCAGAAGCCAAGGGGCTTGGCTTGGTCGTCGCGCGGCTCGGCGATTTCGAGAGACTGAGTCTATTCATTGCCAATGATGTGCAAGCGAATTTTCACTACGTCCGGGTTTCTAAAGATGGTGAAGTTCCAGTCTTCGAAGACCAGGCCATCTTGAGCGGGCTCGCGCTCGACCAGGCGGGCGCTGTTCAGGCTTGTATGGGAATCGCGGTTGGCGACATCAATGCCGACGGAATACAGGATTTGTTCGTCACCAATTTTGAAGATGAGTCCAACACGATGTACCTGCAGTCTGAATTTGGTGACTTTCAGGACGTGACTGCCAAAATGCGATTACGAGACGCGAGCTATGACATGCTCGGGTTCGGTGCTCAGTTCGTCGATTTTAACCTTGACGGAGCACTGGACGTAACACTCACGAACGGCCATGTTTATGAGCATCAGTTGGAAGCACCGGACAAGCCAGCCGCGATGCGGCCTCAAGTGTTCATGAATCGTGACTACCAGAGATTCGTTGAAATGAAGCCGACGCCTGAAACCAAATGGCTCGGCGAAGCCGTACGAGGCCGCGGCCTGGCCGTGCTGGATTGGAACCGCGATGGACTCGATGACTTTGCCGTCTCCAGACTCAATACAAGAGCTTCATTGGTAACCAATCGCTCCTCCGAGGTAGGCAATTGGATAGCTTTACAGTTTATCGGTACGACCACAGACCGCGATGCCATTGGTGCCAAAATCGACCTCGTCACAAACGGAAAAACAAAGACCGGTCTCCTGACTGCTGGGAGCGGCTACATGGCCAGCAATGAAAAGCTACTCAGGTTTGGCCTCGGCTCCATCGACTCGGTAGACGAAGTGGCGGTAACTTGGCCAAATGGTAATCAAGAGAGCTTCAAGTCTCCGGTAGTTAACCGAAGTTATCTTCTTCGCGAGGGTTTCGGGCCGCGATTGATTGACGATCCCCCCAGGACCCACTAGCCAATTTGGCAGTAAAGCCTCGAATCGTTTAGATAGAACGACCGTTATCCCGCCCCTAAGTTACGACTAACTACCTCAAACACTTTTCTCCCAAGGAAATCCCATCCATGTCCGACCAGAGTCAAGCTGAAGAGCAGTATAATACACCTCACCGAAGGAAGTTTCTCGCCAAGGCGAGTGGAACGGTGGTGGCGGCTTCGGCCATCCCTTACTTTGCTTGGTCCAAACCAGCCTTTGCCAATCAGTCTGCCAACGATCGTCCTCTCGTTGGTTGTATTGGACTTGGTGGAATGGGTTCCGGCGATGCACGAGCTCACAAGCGATTCGCGGATATCGTTGCTTGTTGCGACGTTGACCGTAATCATGCCGAGCGAGCCAACAAAGATGAGCGGATCGGAGCTGGAAAAGCGGATGTATACAGCGACTACCGAAGAGTATTGGATCGGGATGATATCGACATCGTTAGTGTGGTGACTCCGGATCACTGGCATGTTAAGATTGCGATCGAGGCACTAGAAGCTGGCAAGCATGTCTTCTGCCAGAAGCCTTTGACCTTGACGTTGGAAGAAAACCAGCTGATTCGCAATGCGTGCAAGAAGCACAATGACAAAGTGTTTTTCGTCGGTACGCAGCAGAGAAGTGACCGAAGAAAATTTCTCCGCGCTGTGAATATGGTCCAGAAAGGCTTCCTGGGCGAGATTCAGCATAT
>PKCQ01000672.1 GCA_002862265.1 Planctomycetaceae bacterium
GTTTGAACGCATCCAAAGCTTCAACGCAAACAACACGTTCTTCAAGGGCGCACCCAAAGCGTCAACATATCCTTGCAAGCAGCATGTTCTCGAACAACGCACCCTAAACTCCAACGCACCCAAGCTTTACACGCAGTTTTTACTTCGTACGCACGGATTCGCTACTCGGCAATGCTGATTGGTTCCTTGCAACCGGAATCTATGCCGTCCGCTGGAAAATAATGAATTACCACTAGTGGCAGGATGGTGCGATCGACCTGGCCTGCAGAATGAAGCACGCAAAACTAGCGACTCCGGCCTTTGGCGATCAGATCCGCAAGCATCGATTTGAGTTCCTTCAACTTCTCAGGATGCGATTTGGCCAAATTCTTCGACTCAGTCGGATCATCCTTGAGGTTGAACAACTGAAACTGCGGCACTTGGGTGTTTGCCAGTTGCTTTTCTACGACCACGTTGCGAGCACGTTTCTTGTCATACCGATGCAACTTCCAGTCGCCAACTCGCAAGCCAAAGGTTCCGTTGTTTCCGTTGTCTTGCTGCACCAAATGCGAGCGTCCTTTGGCACCTGTTTCGCCGAGGAAAGCACTGAGGACATCCATGCTGTCAAGGCAAGCATTCTCTGGCATTGGTTGATCAGCCAAATTGGCGAGGCTCGCTGCCAAGTCGATCGTGCAGACTAGCTCGTCGCTGACGCCAGGCTGAATGCGGCCCTTCCAACGAGTGATCAAAGGAGTGCGGGTACCACCTTCATAGACACTGTATTTTCCTCCGGTGTATTGCCCTGCAGCACGGTGCTTGCCGAGCTTCTCCAGAGCGAAGTCCTTGTAGCCGTCATCCATCACAGGACCATTGTCCGAGCAAAACACAATGAGCGTGTTGTCCGCCATCTTCAGTCTATCTAGCGTTTTCATCAGCTCGCCAACACACCAATCAAATTGGATGATCGAGTCCGCTCGGAATCCAAGTTCAGTTGCCCCCTGAAAACGCTCGTGCGGAATACGCGGCACGTGAATATCGTGCGAAGCAAAGAAGAGGAAGAACGGCCCGTCCTTATTGGCTTCGATGAACTTGACTGATTCCTCTACCCACTTGTCCGCCAAATCTTCGTCGCGGAATCGTGCCGCCTCTCCGCCAGTGTAAAACCCTATGCGACTAATACCGTTATGAATGGTTGAATTGTGACCGTGCGACCAATCCATCTTCAGCGTGTCGCGATGAGTCTGACCTGTTGGATGATCGGGCGAGGGCTTTTTGTTTCCTACCCACAAAGGATCTTTCGGATCTAGATTCGGAACACGGTGATCTTTCACGTACACCTGAGGGACGCGGTCATTGGTCGTTGGTAGCAGAAAACATGTATCGAAGCCAATCTCAAGCGGTCCAGGTTTGAGATCATTGTTCCAGTCAGGTCCCTCAGGCCCGCCAAGCCCCAAGTGCCACTTGCCGACCACCGCAGTCTTGTAGCCGACACGCCGCAGGAGCGAAGGCATGGTTTCAGTTCCAGGTTTGATAATCGCTGGCGAGTTTGGTGGTGCAATCCCGGTTCGCTCGCCGCGGAACGCATATGTTCCCGTTAGCAAAGAGTAGCGTGTTGGTGTGCAAGTAGAGGCCGAGCAATAGCCACTCATGAATTGCTGGCCTTCGGAGGCCAATTTGTCGATGTTGGGCGTTGAGAAGGCTGTCGCACCGTAGCAAGATACGTCGCCGTAACCCAAGTCGTCCGCCATGATGACGATGATGTTCGGCTTCTCAGCGAATGCACCAACTCCTGGCAGAAGCAGAAGGACTCCATATAGAGTCAAGAGTAGTCGACGCAACAAGGGCTTTGATTTCATAGCAATTGCTCATCAGCGGGTAAAGTGTGGGGATGCGTCCAACTAGTATAGACCAGCCGACCTTACACGACTATCGCGAACAAAATCGAGGGCGTGCCTGATGACTTTTTGACTTCGTCACGCCGACTAGTGTTAGATTTGCCACGGACTGCAATGTGTGGGGAGCCTTTTTGCTCATCTTTGCCAAGAGTACGTTTTTTCAGGCAACAGTTTGGCGATCAAGTCGTCGGTCGCATTACCTACTTGATGGCCTCGATTTTGATTTCGAGCGAAAAGATTATGGTGCATTGCTCAAGGAGCAGCGGACATCTTAGAGACGCAGGTTCGGCGACACGAGAGGCGACCACGATCTTCACTGTCCTGGTCGACGGACTAATTTTCTACGGTGGAGTTTTTCGGAAGTGTGCTTAAAGGATCCCTAGAAAAAAAACCAACGATGAAGATAGGTTGCGTTCTTGTGGTTTTCGAGATTGCTGGCATTGCCGTGAAAATTTTGGTTTTTGCGTAGCAGCGACGTTCAAGAGATTTAAGAGTCGAGAAGGATTCTTATCAGGCAATCTTTGGACGAAGCCGTCGACGCGCTCAAGAGTTCAGAAATAACGCGTAGGCAGGGTGGCTTTGCCTTTGCGATGGTCGATTCTGAAGTGGCCAACATCTGGGTGGGGCTCGACAAAAATCATTGAACGGCCGCCATTTTCGAAAGCAAGACAAAGTCGAGAAGCAATAGCATTCAGTTGTTCTGTTATCCCGCGCGGAAGCAGCGGAGGAAATCAAGTGAGGCAATGGTCTCTTCAACGGAACTTGGTCTGCATCGTGATCGAAGTTACGGCGTCCACTTTTCTGCTGCAATCATTGATGGAGAGCTCTTGCAGCAAGAAAAGTTTTAGTCAGCTCACGCTTCTTTGCCAGCGCAGCTGCCGCTTAGCCATTTCACGCGCCTCTCCTTTAACGGGTCCAATTGAGCCAAGTTTTCATCAGCTTTGAGACCGTCGGTGTAAGTCTTGTGCAATTGTATTGGTCACCGAGCTTTCGGATGGCTTCGGCCTGCGTTGGGTAAGGGTGAATGGTGCTCCCCAGTTTCTTTAATCCCATTCTGTGTGTCATAGCGAAGCACAAGTGGCCGATCAAATCACCTGCGTGTTCGGATACAACTGTCGCCCCAAGAATCTTGTCCGTCCTCCGCTTGACTACGACCTTCACAAATCCCTCCGTTTGTCCATCTAGAATTGCTCGGTCGACGCTGGAGAACTGCTGCACAAAAGTGTCGCTGGCAACGCCAAGCTCTTCGGCTTGCAGTTCGGTCAATCCGACTTGCGCAAGTTCAGGGGAGGTGTAGGTAGCCCGGGGAATCAAAAGTGAACTTGCTTTGGCTCGCCCTATAAATAGAGCATTTTGTATCACCGAACGCGCCATGAAATCGGCCGCGTGCGTAAATTTGTACTGGGATGCGACATCGCCCGCTGCAAAGATCTTTGGGTTTGTTGTCTGCAATCGATCGTTTACCTGAATGCCTGAGCGATTATCGAAGCTGACACCGACTACCTCCAGGCCGAGACCTTCGAGGTTTGGTTGACGTCCAATTGCCACTAGAATCTGATTTGCTTCAAGCGATGAGTCGGGGCCGTGCTTCGCATCGAAGTGAACGTACTTCCGGACGTTTGCGGCTTCAAATCTTTTTACCGAAGCTTCCAGATGTACCTGCACTCCATCGCGTCTTAATGATTCCTGGACGATCAATGCAGCCTCCTGATCTTCCCGGCTTAGAAGGTGGGCGCTGGCCTCCAGCAAGTGAACCTCTGATCCGAAACGTGCGAAAGCTTGTGCCATCTCACAGCCGATAGGGCCGCCTCCTACCACGACCAACTTCTTTGGTAACTCTGTCAAAGAGAAAAGCGTCTCATTAGTGAGTGGGTTGACCTCATCCCAGCCAGGAATCGCTAGCTTGGCGGCACGAGCACCTGTGGCGATGACGGCCTTCTTGAATGAAAGCTTTCGATCTGCGACTTGCACCGTAGACGAATCCAAGAATGTTCCTTGCCCCAGGAAGACGTCGACACCAAGGCCTCGAAAACGCTTGGCCGAATCGTGATGGCTGATCCCAGCGCGAAGGCGACGCATGCGTTGCATGACATCAGCAAAGTCAACGTGGCATCCTCCATTCACTTTGACACTAACATTCGCAGCATTCCGAACTGCGTTGGCAGCCCGAGATGCGCTTAGCAGACCTTTCGAAGGTACACAGCCAACATTCAAACAGTCGCCACCCATCAGCTCACGCTCGACCAAGGCTACCTTTGCCCCTAGGCTGGCTGCACCCGCTGCTGTGACTAGTCCGGCCGTTCCAGCGCCGATTACGACCAGATGGTACCGACCCTTCGGAATTGGATTCTGCCAGTCCTCGGGATGCACGTTGCTTGCAAGCAATTGATTGTGTTTGTCGAGAGGCTGGAGTGCGGGGAGATCAAGAGGCATGTGGATATCGAGAGTTGGGCAAAGAGATGTTTTAACGTATCAGTTTTGTTCCTCGGTTCCTTTATTTGTCGCCCAAGTCAAAATTTTCCTGACGATGAATGGAAACAGCCCAAGAAGCGCAAAGGCGAGCAGAAGCTGTGGAGAAACGATTTCACTTATGCCACGCTCTGCCAGCACCTTGAGACTTGGCACGCTTGCCCCAGCATAAATATAAACACAAGTTCCAGCGACCATACCAACTTGACTTACCCACCAGAAAGTCCAAGTCTTGATCGGTGTTAGACCCATTACGACATTGATTACGAAGAATGGAACGACCGGAATCAGACGCAAGGTAAAGAGATAAAATGCTCCGTCTTTTTCCAGGTTTCGATTGAAGCCGTCCAGTCGATCACCGAATCGGCTGCTCATCCAGTCGCGTAGAAGATAGCGGCTGAGCAAGAATGCGACCGTCGCTCCAGTCGTTGACGCAAAGCTTATGAGCAATAAACTGCGCCAGAAGCCCAAGTACCACGAGACAACAAGCGTCATGGCGGTGGCTCCAGGTAACGAGAGTCCTGTGACAATAACGTACAGTGCGAATGCAACGAGCATGACCAATCCAGGGCGAGCCTCCTGCAGGGCTTGAAGTTGCGTCTCGCGTTCGGCAAGGCTGTGAATGCTAAGTTGGTCGCCAAACCAGAAGTAAAGCTGCCAAGCCAGAAATAGCAGCAACATGAAAGCGACGCCTTTCAACCACGCGCTTCCGCCGCTCCTAGATTGATCTCCAATTGGAACTGCAAGTCTGTTTTTAGTGTTGTCAGAGTGCTCGTTTCGTTCTTGCATCTGAGGTTTGCGGCAGGTCTTGCTAGGCGCTGGTTCTGATTGACTGGCAGTGCAGCAGTGTCGTTACTCCCCAGGATTTGGGTGAGCTGTTGGCTAGCTGCTTTTCAGCCAACTGTTTTACGAGTTGTTCGACACAGCATCATAGTCGTGCTGTAAATCTTCGATTCTTAAAGTGCTTGTTAGTTATCGTGTGCACGAACTAACCTTCCGAATCCCACATCGAGTCCGTGCCCTGACTTACGGGAGTTTCGAAACTTTTCCAATAGTTGCGCAGCCTATCTGCGAGGAGGAAGACTCCAGCAATGGCACCACCGGCGACGTAACCAAGAAAGGATCCAAGCGGGAGTGAGCAGACGAGCGATATGGCAACCTTCTCGGAGGTTGGCGTGCACGGCTTGCATTTATCCACAAGTTTGGAGAAGTAATGACGCGGTTT
>PKCQ01000671.1 GCA_002862265.1 Planctomycetaceae bacterium
GTCCGAAGACAATTGAAAGGCTACCCAATCGCCGCTTTCGTCTGGGAGTGTGTAGCTACTGACTCCGTCAACTGTCTCGACGTCGCCAGTGGTCAGATCGAGAATCTCAAGGTGGCTGGTTGGCATTGGACCGCCGCTTTTTTCTTTCCGCAGTTTCTCGATCAGCTTCGAGTCGGGGCGAACGGTGTAGAGAACTTTCTTACTGTCGTAGGTGAAGCGAGCACTGCCTCCGCGGAGTACTGAATACTCCTTGGTCGAGTCAATCTGACGAATGAACAGCTTGGAGTCACCCTCGGCCGGGGCAATGCTATAACTCAGCCATTTTCCATCGGGTGAAAGACTGGAAGCTTGGACTGAATTCCAAGCGTCGTAGTCCTTGTGTTCGAGTTGGCGTTTGGATTCAGGATCCGCAGCTTGAAGAGCACAGGCGGAAACTAGCAGGCAAGCGAGGAACAAAGCAGTGCGAAGACGAAAAATCTGTTGCATCACGGAAGCAAATCTTAGGAAAAGTGGAAGACTGGTTTGCGGAGTCAGTAGCGGAGGTCGTCACGACTTTCGGGCAGGCCAATGTCCGGACAGTACCGTAATAGCGTCGCGCTAGCTATCGGCCCACGGCGTCCTGGCTAGTATAGTTGCAGTGCCAGACACGGGTAGAAAGTCACAGATTTGTAAGTCCTTGCCGAAACACGCTAGTTGGAACCGGTAGCGATTGCCGAGAAGAATCTTAGAATTGAAGTCTGACACGTGGTGAAGAACAGCGAAATTCCACTAGGGATGCGGGCCGCAGCACAGGATTTTACTGAGAATTGGCGATGGGTAGAAGTTTCGAAGTACGCAAGATGTCGATGGCCAAAACGGCCGCCTCCAAGTCCAAGCTCTACGCCAAATACGGTAAGCAAATCTACGTTGCGGCCAAGAATGGTGGTGCTGAGCCCGAGGCCAATCCGACTTTGCGGAGCATCATCGATAAGGCAAAGAGAGAGCAAGTACCGGCCCATGTGATTGAAAAAGCGATCGATAAGGCCAGTGGTGCTGGAGGAGAAGACTACACGCCAGCTCGCTACGAAGGCTTTGGTCCTGGAGGTTGTTCGGTCATCATAGACTGCCTGACCGACAACAATAATCGCACAATCACCGATGTTCGAAATTGCTTTACCAAGACGAACTCAAAAATGGGTGCTCCTGGATCGGTTTCGCACGCTTTCGATCATTTGGCAATTTTCGTCTTTGCTGGCAACGATGGCGATGCCGTTCTGGAGGCGATGCTTGAAGCGGATGTCGATGTCACGGATGTTGAAACTGAGAATGGTCAGGTGACTTTGTTTGCTCCCGCTGCGGAGTTCAACAAAGCTCGACAAGCACTTTCAGAAGCATTTGAGGATATTAAGCTCGCCGTGGAAGAGATTGCTTTTGTTCCTCAGTCACGCAATGAGATTCCAGCCGATGAGCTGCCGATGTTCGAGAAGTTCATGAGCATGCTCAACGATTGTGATGACGTGCAAGAAATCTATCACGACGCCACACTCCCCGAATAATACCTAGCCGCCGGTTCCTTTGTTCGAAGTCCTGCATGCATGCGGAAAGAGCACGAATGTCAACCTGCATCTAAATATCGTCTGACTCGCCTAGATATACGGATGCCCTCATTCGCGATGGATAGAGCTTGGGCAGTGTGGCTTCGGCAAAGACAAACTGGATCGCCAAAAAGGCGGGCGACTCGGACTGGCGTTCGGCACACTAAGGTGTGCTTGCAGGACTTGCTTTCGCCGCGGTCAAGCTTGGGACGACTTGAGTTTTCGGCAGCATCTGGTGAAGCTGAGCAAGTTGCGCGTTTCCGATATCACAATTGAGCATCGTCAGTTTCTTTAAGTTCATGAACTGACCGAAAATTAACCAGTCAAAGTCTTCTTCCGCCTCCGGCGAATCAACGGTCAACGTACGCAGCGTACCCAGGCTGACTAATACATCGACAGCAGCGACAGACAGAGTGCATTTCCTCAACGTGATTTGCGAGACTCTGGAGCCAACTAGCAAATCGAGAAGTTCTTCTTCCAACGGTAGCCTGCAGCCTTCTAATTGGTAGCGAGTCGTTCCGTCTTCCAGAGGAGTCGATTCCACGGTACCACCAGCAAGAGATTTGGCGGTTTTCCGGTTCACCGAGCTCACCAATATCCCGGCGCCTACAAAAGCGATTGCAAACAGCGCGACCATCGTGATCGCCACTGGATTCTTGTTCATCGATTTAGCTTAAAGGAACTTTGTGGAGTGGCGTTAGGGTTGATCATAGCCCTTGCGCTTTTCCCGCGGAGTTAGCGGCGGAGGTTCTATACCTGCCGCACGTAGCTGACGGTACACAGCGTTGAGCGTAGCGGGCGCAGGTTTGAAATTACCGACGCGATGTCCTTCTGCAATAAGCGTCGGCGTCCAACCGTATTTGTTTTTCTTATTCCAAACTTCCGCCTTTGCCCCACTGACTGCCAAGAAATTAATCATGCGTGGCAAACTTTTGTAGGCAGCTCCATGCATGGCGGTCTCGCCGTTCTTGTCGACGTGATTCACGTCCAGGCCCAGCTCGAGCAACAGTGCGACTGCTTCGAGTGCTTCTTCCTCGGTGCCGGCTTCTTCACCTGGAGCATGTGTTCCGATTCCTGCAGCCACCATCAGGGCATTGCAATCATCTGCGTTAGTGATGGTCGGGTCCGCTCCGAGTTCTAGCAGCAACTTCATCAACGGTACATCGTCACGCCTCGCCGCAAACAAGAAAGGAGTGGCACTTTTGTGATTCATCCTGCCGCGACCAGACTTTCCTTTTTTGAGCTGCAAGTCGACCTCCGCCCCGAATTCGTGCAGCACACGAACAAACTGCAAACTGGTCATCGTGCCAGAGCCGATCGGTGGTGGTGCGCCATCAACGTTGTCGCCACGCGGCGGTTTGCGAACCCAGGAAATGTTGTGCAACGGAGTGAAGCCACAACGCTGGTCGTTGGGATCCGCTCCCAGTTCCAGCAAGACGCGGCCAAGCTCATAGTGTCCATTCTCAATAGCGAGGTGTAGCGGCGTCATGCCGCGTCTTGGGTTGCGCCCTCCAGTGTTAGCCGGATTCATATAGCTGTCGACGTCCGCACCAGCGGCGATCAAAGCTCGCACAGCTTTGGTGTGGCCATTTCGCACCGCAAAGTGAAGTGCAGAGAAGCCGGACTTTAATTCATGTTTGAGGTCAGCTCCGGAGTTGAGTAGTTCCTGAACAACCGCAAAATGCCCTTCGGCCGCCGCCCACATGAGTGCAGTTTGCTTGCGCCGCTCTTCACTGTCTATTATCGCGCCGTGCTTCAGAAGCAGCTTCACTAGTTCAGGCTTTCCGGTGCGAGAGGCTGTCATCAGCGGAGTCTCACCGCCTTTCTGTCCTAGATTGACATCCGCTCCGGCCTCTAGCAAGGCCTGAACGATTTCTGCGTTACCGTTCTGACATGCAATATGTAAAGCAGTGATACCGTAGCGATTCTTGAGGTCCGCGTCCGCGGTGCGACGAAGGAGCTTCTTCACGAGAGGTGCATCGTCATAGAAGACAGCCCAATGAAGTGCTGTCATTCCATCGACTTGCGCGTCGTTGACGTCCACTTTGTCGTCAAACAGCTTGTCGATCCGTTTCGTTTGCTTATTCTCAACCGCATCCGCCAGCGACGGATCTTGGGAGAAACCGAAAGGACAAAGCAAAAGGAAAAACAGGATACCAATCGCCGCGCGACAAATTGTGTTCTTCCGCTCAGATATCGAACAAGCCATGAACGTGTCCTGTACTATCGGCAAACGCATCCACGTTGACGCCTACTTTGTTCAGCAAAGTTAAATGTAGGTTCGCTAGAGGCCCTGGTTTGTCCAACTGAATATGTCGTCCACCGCGCATTTTGCCTGCAGCGCCCCCGGCGACGATGATCGGCAAGTTTTGGTGATCGTGTACATTAGGATTACCCATTCCGCTGCCGTAAAGATAAAGCGAGTGGTCTAAGAGACTGCCTCCAGCTTCACGCGTTTCTTTCAGTCGTTTCAGGAAGTATGAGAAAAGCGAAACGTGATATTGGTTGATCTTCGCCACCTTCGCAATCTTTTCCGGATTGTTGCCGTGGTGCGTTAGCGGGTGATGCGGTTCGCTGACACCGATCTGCGGGTAAGTGCGATTGCTTGTCTCGCGGGCTAGCTGGAAAGTGATAACTCGGGTTACGTCGCCTTGCAGAGCCAAGACTTGCAAGTCAAACATCAACTTGGCGTGATCACCATAATCCGCCGGCACGCCTTCAGGGCGATCGAGATCAGGCAACGGACTTTCCTTCGTTTGTCGTTCCGCTTGCTCAATACGTCGCTCGACTTCACGCGCGCTGTCCAAGTAATCTTGAATCTTGTTGCGGTCACCCGTACCAAGTTGCCGATTCAACTGAGCCAAATCGGCCGCTACCGAGTCGAGCAAACTCTTGCGTCTCGCTAGCTGTTCTTGGCGTTCTTTCGTGGTGCCACCTTCGCCGAAAAGTGTTTCGAATACCAGTCGCGGATGCGCTTCGGCCGGGAGTGGCGTGGTGGGCGAAGACCAGGACAAGTTGTTTTGATAAACGCAGGCATAACCGTTGTCGCATTGGCCAACGATGGACAGCAAGTCCATCGCCATTTCCAGTGAAGGTAACTGGGTACGAAGGCCAAGTTGCTGAGCTGCGATTTGGTCGGCAGTTGTCCCGAGGTAGTAGTCCGTGCTTTCAGTGCGTTTCGCAGTTGCCGCACTGAGGAATGCAGCGTTGCTGGTAGCGTGGGTTCCAGGGTAGGCATTTCGCAGCTCGAGTCCACTGATGACGCAAACATTATCTCGCACCGGCGCAAGTGGCTGGAGGATTGGTGAAAGCTCGTCGAGTGTCTCACCAGGCAGCATCCAACGTGTGTCGTCACAACCCATTGGCATGTAGACATAGCCAAGGCGTCGCAAGCTGGTGTCGGAGGCAACGGTCGCAGCCTGCGCGGTTCTCGAAGGAATCATTGCGTCGAGTAGTGGCAGAGCTAGTGAAGCACCAGCGCCGCGAAGTAGCGTGCGACGCGGGAGCGACTTCTTCGTCAGAAACATCACTCAAAACTCCTGTGCAGAAAGGCGGGACTTTCCACTATACCTTGAACGATCGTACGGAAGCGATAGTTATCTCGCTTGGCCTTGCGCACAATCTCGCGGATTGCTGGGCCATCGAGCGGTTCAACACCCCGGCCCAAGGCGAAGGTCATCAGCTTCTCGGTCAGAGTGTGTACAAAGGCATCAGGCTCCTTCAAGATCGCCTGTTCCAGGCCGTCCACACCGGTGAAATTAGGTCGGCCAGGCAGACTTCCTGCCGCGTCGATCTCCTTTCCCGCTTCCCGTTCACGCCAACGCCCAATGACATCGAAATTCTCAAGGCTGAACCCAACTGGATCGATCAGCCGATGACAACTTACGCAAGCCTCATTATTGCGATGCTCGGCTAGCCTCTCGCGAATAGGCAAGCCAGCCACCACCGTGTTCTCCTCTAGCGTCGGAACATCCGCGGGCGGTGGAGGCGCGGG
>PKCQ01000339.1 GCA_002862265.1 Planctomycetaceae bacterium
CAGAAGGCAACCAGTCTTTGACATTGTTTTCCGTTTTCTGCAACGCCATCCTCGCGCCCCGAAAGGCGAAGGGCACGAAGAAAAAAACCAACATCAGAAGCACCAGCGCATTGGGAACTCCCAATGCGGATTTCTTCGAATAGAAACCGTCTTTGGCGCTCATCAAAAAGTTCTTCTAGCCAATGGAATGATGAAATAAGGCAGAATCCGCGTTGCCGTTCGGAGAGACAAGTCGAAGAGACAAATAGCCCATCCAAACAAAGCTAAGGCTATCGTTTTGCTAGCAGTGGGTAAACCACTACTCTACGAAGCTCTCCTAGGAATCATTCGTCAACTGGTTGCGGTAACGATTAGTAAAGCTGTGCCGATACCTTTATTCTCGCCACTTCTAGCAGCCCGAAAAGCCGCAGGCTGCTAGCATTTAAGGAAGTTCTACCACCATCGAGCAGATGATTCGACGAAAGATCTAGGCGGTTTGTCCTGTCCAGGGCAAACGCCGAGTATCAGGGCTCAAAACCGGTTGCAACTAGTTCGCCGCTGCAATCAGCTTCACGAACTCTTCATTCGATGAGAAGCGTCCCAGTTGCTTAGTCAACTGCTCCATCGCTTCGACGGGGTGCATGGTGCTCAGTGTGCGTCGCATCATCGTAACAGCGTTTCGCGTTTCGGAGCTTAGCAGTAACTCTTCACGTCGCGTACCTGACTGTTCAATGTCGATGGCAGGCCAAACACGACGGTCCGCCAAGCGACGGTCGAGGACCAATTCCATGTTGCCCGTGCCTTTGAACTCCTGGAATATCAAGTCGTCCATTCGACTTCCAGTTTCGATCAGGGCTGTGCCCACAATAGTGAGTGAGCCACCTTCCTGGAAGGCTCGAGCCGTGGCGAAGAGCTTCTTCGGAATGTCCATCGCTTTGATGTTCACGCCGCCACTCATGACCGGGCCGCTATTGCCAACCCACTTGTTGAAGGCTCTGGCCAAACGGGTGATCGAATCCATGAGCAAGAAAACGTCCTTGCCCATTTCGGCCAGACGCTTGCAGCGATCGATGACCAGTTGGCTCAGACGCACGTGACTGTCCACGTCCATATCCAAACTACTGGCGATCACTTCACCGTTGACAACGTTCCGACGCATATCTGTGACTTCTTCCGGACGCTCGTCTATTAGTAGAACCATCAAATGCACATCCGGATGATTCATCGCAATACCGCGACTGATATGCTGCAGCATGACCGTCTTCCCACTCCGTGGTGGAGCGACGATCAGCGATCTTTGGCCCATTCCGAGGGGAGCCAGCAAGTCGATGACGCGATTGGTGATCGGTTCAGGTCCAAGCTCCAGGTTTAACCAGTTTTCAGGGTTAATTGGAGTGAGGGCTTTGTCGTCTTCAAAGTTCTTGACTTCACAGTATTCCTCTGGCTTTACCCCGTCGACATCAAGGATCTCTCGAACTCGAGGGCCTTGCTGACGACGTGCTTGTTGCATCATGGCGGTGATTGAGACGCCTTGCCGCAAAGAGAATTTCTCAATCATTGTGCCAGGCACAAAAGGATCAGAGCGTTCTCTCGAGTAGTTATTATCAGCACTGCGAAGGAATCCGTATCCGTTAGGGTGCATCTCGAGGATGCCGGTAAATTCCAGCAATGGAATCTCGCCGTTTTCGTCGACTTGCGGTTCTGGATAAGGCTCTTGGTTACTTTGTGATCCGGAGTGACGTCGACGTCGTGAACCGCCGCCTCGACGGCCGCCACCACCTCCTCCGCCGCCGCCGCGACCTTGAGAGTAACCGCCTCCACCACCAGAGCCCGAACCTGAGCCTCCTCCCGAACGTGACCTAAACCGCTTTTTCTTAGGCATGCAGTAAATCCAAGACTTGTTGAGAGTTTTCTCGTCAGACCAATAGATTATCAAACTGGTAACCGGGACGCTAAGCAAACAACTCTCGAGATGATACGGAGATTGGACATTTGATTCCTCAGTCCAATCGAAACACGAATTACTCTGTGTCGTAACTTAAGGCAAAACATTAAGCCGAATTAGCAGACAAGAGAGCGAATCGAAAAACCTGTATTGCACCTTTCCTGTGGTGCCAGCTTCCTTACGAAACGAATTATTGAAGACGCTCGATGAGCGTCAGTCCGATGACGCAGCAGGGGCAATTTACGCTGGACATCAATGTCCACTTCGCTCAAGAACGGAAGAATCCGTGAATCGAGCGAGATGGTTGAGATTATTTTGAGTGGGAGTCTTCGGTCGCTTTTTGTTCCAGCAAGTAAGCCGAAATCTGGGCAACCCCAAGTAGAGTCAGTGGCTCTAGCATGTTGAGGAGTGGGGAACCGGGAAGAACCCTCGCCCAAAACCATCAATTGCTACCAATCCAAAGGGGAAGCACTCAACTGAGTGGAGTGCCAAATCGTGAATCCTAACAACTGTCTACAAGCATGGTGACAGACCATCACGGCTGGATCGGTCCCTTTACGACGAAAGATATCGCCGAAGAATCCTACACATCAGTAGTTCAAGAATATCATCTTTAGTTCCTGCTCTGTCAAGTGAATCCAGCCTTTGCAAGCAACTTATTCGTGCATTTTTACAGATTCCCGCAATCTTGCTTCGAGCGGTGAAGTTTTCCTAACCGAATTAACCCGAGGAGATCCGTCGCATTTTGCACCAGTCGCTAGGAATAATTCTGATGCAAGCCATGAAACGAAATAGAAGCTGCTACCTGTTCCTGTTCGTTTCCATACTGTCCCAGCTGGCGTTAACGCGACGAGCTTTGTCACAACAGCAACTAACGCCACAACAGAGCTTGGCGCAACGGCCCGTGGTTCAGAACGGCTCGATTCTGGCAGGATTATCAGGTGGAACAGGTTTGAGCGCGAAGAAGGAGCAGATCCATTGGGCGCCGAATCTGGCCACGGCACTCAAGGCGGCTCAACAATTCAACGTTCCGGTTATGGTTCATCTTTACGGGGATTACTGTTTGCGCTGCCGGATCGTCGAAGAACGTGTGTTGTCAAAGCCAGAGTTGATTCAAACTCTGAACCGTTTCTTTATCTGCGTGAAAATAAATGGAAGTCAGAATCCGCAAATCATGCAGCAGTTCGGAGCTCATAACTATCCGACGGAAGTCTTTCTGGCATCAGACGGTAGCACACTCTACCAAGACAATCCGCCAGATAATGTGAAAAGCTACGAACAGAGACTTACCAGTGTGGCATTTGCAAACCGCGATCGAAATGCCATGTTGGCGGCCCAAAATCCTGCAGCTAAGGGATTGCTAGCTGCAAGATCGAAGAAGCAAAATGCAAGTTCGGTCACTTCGGGCCAAGCCGTGGGTAGCCCCGTAAGTCAAGCAAACAGCCGGCTCGCGGCAAACGAATCCACAGTAGGAAAATCTACTACAGATACCGGTAATGTAGTATTTTCGGCGGCAGTGTCTTCCATTCAAGCACAAGCCGCAGATCGACCTAATCGAGTTGGGCAATTAGCCCCGAGCCACGCGCCTGGGAGCGAGCATCAACTCGCTGCTGCCATAGGGCCTATAGGAGGCCAATCAGCTACGGCAAGTTGGAATCAGCCGCAGCCATCGACGAGCGACGCCCAGCAAGGAAAACGCCAGAAAATCTCCGCGAACACCGTTGTGCATCCAAACGTGTCTTCGGCTTCGTCGATGATGCGCAAAGTTGCAATGACTTCCCCGTCTAATCTGCTCGCTCGCACGGGCTCCCGTTTTGGTAGAACAACTGCGGCAGAAGGACCACATACAATTTCCAATCCTTATGCAGGTTCGAATGCGAACGTAGCTTCTAAGCCTCGCGGAATACCTGCGATTACTATTTCATCGACTCAGACGGTTATCAATCCGCATTCTGCGATAGAGTCCTCCGAAGCGGTAGTGGGGCAAACGTCGGTCGCAGCGGAACCGGAAACGCCTGCATTCTTGGATGGCTATTGCCCCGTCGCACTCTCTCAAGAAGGAAAGTGGATTGAGGGAAGTAGCGAATACCGAGTGAAGCACCGAGGACGAATTTACCGCATCAGTAGTCAGCAAGCGATGACGAGGTTTCTCGCCACTCCGGATGCACTTAGCCCAGTACTGTCCGGCTACGACCCACTGATCTTGTTGGAAGAGGGGCGATTGGTGGAGGGAAGCACGCAGCACGCACTTTACATGAAAGAAACAGGACTTTGCTTGCTGTTTTCGAGTGCTGAGACGAAACGTAAGTATTGGAATACTGAAGACGAGTTCCAGCATTATTCGAGAGCACTCGCAGCGTTGGTCGAAAAAACAAAACGTTTGAGATAGACCAGGCTTCAATCGTAGCGATCGACTAGTTTGCTTTGGCACGCAGATCTTTGAGCTTCAATTCGGGGACGCGTTTTTTTAGCTCATTCAAAATTCGTTTCTTTTCGAAGTTCAATTCTTGGAGCACGGCACTGTTGTCAGCATGTACATAGAGAACGCCCCGCGAGATCTTTCCAGGTCGAGTGACTGAGGCAATACGGTCGCCAGCGCACTTCTTCCAGTTTTCGCTCAATGCGTCCGCAAGCTCCGTTTGACCATAGCCGCGTTGGCTCATCAGTCGCCGCATTACAGTGCCGATTGTCTTGGCGTTGTAACGCGATGGTTGTTGCTTGATATTACGCAACTCCCATTGCTCTTCTTCGGTCAAGTCTGAATTGGGTCTTGCCATTAATTAAAGGCTCTGTTTCGAAAAAGTTTGCGTCCATTGACCGCGATGTTACGGATGCAGTAGATGGATCTGGGGTTTACTGCGAAGATTCGTTGAGGGATTTTACCTTCTTTTCAGCAACCCAAATTGGCAAACCTGCGGGCAAGCCGGGGCGATTCTTGCCAAGAGCCGATAGGTAAGCATCACGCAAGATCTTGTTCTTTTCTGTCGCAGCGTCAATTGCTGCTTCCTTCGGATAGTTTGCGAGCAATTCAGTGGGGGCACCAAGCTCAACCAAAATTTTCTCCGCAATCAACCCGTGTGCGACCGCCCCAAAATGCACGCCGTCTTTGGAGAAGTTGAAGCTGGGATCGGTCTCTCGCTGTGTCTGTCTCGATTGCTGCAACATGCTACGGATATCGATGACTGCAGACGCTCGGATCTCATTGGTCAAACACCACTGTGACTGTTTTTCGAGGACTCGGTCGTAGTCTGCGGCTGGAGCGAACCAAGCATAACGCCCTTTTTCCGATGGTCCGATTCGATCGCGTTTTTTTACTGGCTTCGGTTCGAAGATCGGAGGTGTGATACAAACGAGTTCTGCACCAGATTGATGCACCGCGGCAGCTAGCCGCATCATACCTTTCCGGTACGCTTGCATGTTTTCGGCAAGTAGAGGCTGGTAGATTCCGTCGTTCATTCCGTAGCAAATGAAGACGACTCCTGGCTCAACTCTGGCAAGCAACTCGTCGAGACGTTCATGAACGCAAGGACGCTTGAAAGGATGATCCACCTCAGAAAGTCCTGAGGCAGTTTCGCTGGAGACGCCAAGGTTTAGAAACTTGGGGTGTTCCGGGACTTTCATCCACGCGTCTA
>PKCQ01000282.1 GCA_002862265.1 Planctomycetaceae bacterium
TGCTTGGTGCCGAGGTATGGCACCCAAACAAAAAATATGTCGGATGTGATTCCCCGAAATAGTTTTTAATCTTCTACGCCCAGTATACATGGCAATGATGATCTAGCAGGTGCATCCAGATGATCCGCGGCTTGTCGACCACCCCATGAAAAACAAGACGGATTGGCAGAAGCGGGCGGTGCCAGTATTAATTCACGGAGACGGGGGGACGTTTACACAGACGGAAGAAAGCTTGCAGGTTGTGTCTTTCAAATGCTTGCTTTCGAAATCTTTTAGCAGCAACTCAATTATTCCGTTGACATGTGTGGTCAAATCTTCTTGCACTCGCCCGCCATTTTTTCCACAGCTTTCTGGGCAAACTGACGGTTGAGGAGATAAGGATCGTCAAGCTGATTTATGATTGCGGCTAGACCCCACTTGGCGCCCTGCTCGGCGAAGGCTTCAGTTGCGACCAGCCGAGTCGCTTCGTGTTCGCCCTTGAGCCAGCCTAGGCCAACGGATTCGGTTGGGTTTTCGTAGCCAGCCAGAATGGCCTGCCGATCATAGCGCCGCCCATACCAGTCCTGCAGATAGCTGATTGTCCACTCGATATTCTTCTCCAGGTGGCACAAGTTGCAAGCATTCGGATGCTTGGCGGCGAGCATCTGAGGTTCGGTGGGCGAAAAGATGGTGTGTGTCCGAACGACGTCCTGCATTCCTTCATTGATCTTGGGCATATGACAGTTCAGGCAGCGATCGCCGCTGCTGCCGGCCGGATGATGAGTGTGCCTGCTTCGCGCGGTGGCTTCTCGGTATTCATTGTGGCAGGAAAGGCAGGAGGCATCGTCTTGCGTCGGAGTCTCGGTCCATCGCTTGCCGATCGACTTGTGGGGATCGTGACAGTTGACGCAAGTTAGCTGCGAGTAGCAACTACCTTTAATTGCGTCAGAATATTCTGTGGAGTTCCAAGTCGACATGCCGGCCGCATAAGTTGGTCGGTTGCCAGCATGGCAGCGAGCACAAGCGGCGTTCAAGTTGGCTGGGATGCGCCCAGTGTTCAGTTCAGAAGAGTTGTCGACAAACAAGTGCGGATTCTGTCCCGTGAAAGCCGGCTTGGATTTTTCGTTTTCGGTATGTTCTTCACAGCCTAAGTGGCAAGCTTCGCAGCTGACGCCGAGTGTGACGGCGTGTTCTCTTGCGTCCATGCTAAAGTGGTCTCCAATCAGCGACTTGAGTCCAGCTAAAGGCAGCTCTTCTGGAGCCTGCGTGCCGTCCCAGATCTTAGGACGCACTGCTGAGACATACCGATCCAACTCCAGCATGTACTTCTCGGCCAGTGAGGGCCCGATGACTTTCGGATTGCGAATCATCATGTCGCCAAGAGCGAAAGTCGTGTGGCAGAAGTTGCAAGATCGAGCGTACGTGACGGCAATATCTTGTGTGTGGTCTATCACACCACGAGCCGCACCCACTTCCTCTACATCGTCGCGGGCACTTACCGGTGGTTTTAATTGTTCCAGGGAATCCCAGCGTACCGACTCGTGTGCTTCCGTAAAGATGTGGACGACTGGGACCCAGGCTTTTCGATCCAGCCAATAGCCGAAGGGGAGCACAAAATCTGCGGTGTAGTAGTCATGCTCCTTAGGTTCTGGGCCTTCCAGACCGACGCCTACGAAATACTGGTAAAAACGCGAGCCTATCGTTTGGGTGATTCGGTATTCGCGGACCAAGTCATCACGCTCGTATCGCATTCGGAACTCATTGCCTTTGCGAAAGAACGTCCCCGTGCCTCCGTGATATTGGATTCTGGCCTCGCCAGAGAAATCGCCTTGAACGTTCTCCTCTGTAGCGAGAGCATTCATCCAGCGATGAGAATGATTCGACCAGTCGGCGAAATTCTCTTGATGGCACTCGGCGCACGACTCGGGGCCCGCGTAATCCTGCGGCCTAATGTTCGACTTGTTTGACGTGACCTTGAGCGTCTTCATAGAGTTCTCGCCCAGGTCATCCCACTTGAGAAAGAGGTTGCTAAAGTCGTAGAAACGCGGCGTCGCCCGGCGCGTGTTAGTCTCCTTCTGAGCAGTGTCGCCGCGAGCGTGTTCCAGAGGGCGAATACCACGTTTGGGGCGACTCAGTTCATAAACGGCATAAAGCGAAACTGAGATGACTGACACACAGACGATCGCAAGCAGGCTGTAGTTGAGAGTCTCTGAACCGCCTTTTGAGATCGGCTCGAAAGGCTGAACTGGCTCTGGGACGCGTTTTCGGGACTTCTTCTTGCTCATCAGAAATCGTGACAGGCTGGAAAGCGAAAGTAGTAAGAGACTATTCTAGCGGGTGAGCTAGCTTACATTTCGTCGTGCCAGCCAATCATTTTTGCCCAGTCCTTATCTCGTTGGACAGAATATGCCTCCATATGGCGGATGCTTTATAGGTATCATTCTGGATTTCCGTCTTTCCATATACTAGGTTCGGGCGCGAAATTGCGAGACCGCAAGGGCCAACTTCAAGTTCGCATGCATGGGCCATGGATTGGTGGTTTGGGATTAGGAATGGGATCAATGGAAAAACGGGATTGGCGATTGGCGTTCCGAATGGGACTCGTGCTAGCCTTCGCTTTAAATGCTGGAGCTTACCGCTTGCGGGCCGGTTCGCCAGTGCTCGTAGGCAAGCGAGTTCCGGCGAGTCAGAAAGTCGCGCTCGGCGTAATTCAGCACGATGCGTGGACGGCCCTTTTACAGAAGTACGTTGATCAGCAGGGCAACGTGGATTACGGAGCCTGGAAGGCAGATGCTGCATCCATTCAGGCCCTCGACAACTATTTGGCCCATCTTTCAACGGCCAACATCGGATCTCGCAATTCGGTAGAGGCTCAATTGGCGTACTGGATCAATGCCTACAATGCCCTGACGATCAAAGGCATTCTGCGTGAGTATCCGACATCCAGCATTCGCAATCACACCGCGTGGTTGATTGGCTACAACATCTGGAAGGATCTGAAACTGCAGGTTGACCGCCAGCAGGTTTCGCTGGATGCGATGGAACATGAGATTCTGCGAAAGCTTGGCGAGCCAAGGATTCATTTCGCGATTGTATGCGCTTCGGTCAGTTGTCCCAAGTTGCAACGGTGGGCTTTTGAAGCAGAAAAATTAGATGAGCAGCTAACTACTGCAGCGGAAGAGTTCTTCGCAGACACTAGCAAGAATCGATTCGACCTGTCTTCTGGTCGAGTTCAGCTGTCTCAGATTTTGAGTTGGTTCGGTGATGACTTTGGGGACACTTCGATTGATCAGATGCGATTCGTTGCAATGTACGCGCCAGCAGCTGCGCGTAGTTTACTGGTCGGTGGTCGAGCCAAGGTGAGCTACACGAAGTATGACTGGGGATTGAACGAGCAAAAGTGAGCTGAGCTCTCTGGCTCCCTCGGCTCGAAAGCCCGTATGTGCGTCGAGCATGGTTCATCTTCTTTCGCCGGTTGACGTGTGAATGCCGCCTCTCTTGAATTGGGAGAGGGCCTCACCGAGTGATGTTTTCGACTGAGAAGTAATTCGTGGTCCGGCTAGAGTTTTGGTTTCAGCGTTATCGTTACTTACCGTTTTCCAGGCTGTAAATCCAATAAGCCTGGCGATGCAGTGGAGTATTAGTCGTCGGGTTATTGGGGAGTCAACCTAGCACAACGCCAAACGGTAACGCAAAGACTTACGGACAGCCGATCAACCCTGTGGAATGCAGGGCTCGGGCTCGCGCTAGTAATTTTGATCAGAGTCTCTTGGAAGAAGCGATTCTTTTCGAGAGATCGAATGTGCAAGAAAATTTGGCAGTGATGACAGAAAACATATTGGCTCTCTGAGGATTTCGCGATGATTATCTCTGGTGCAGTGTTGCCTACTTTTGCGATTGTCCCGGCCCGCAACGAGCAAGGCTCCATCGCGAAGGTACTTAAGGATTTACCAGCCACCCACAACAACGAATCCAAATGACGACGGTTTGGTCGAGTTCCTTTCCCGTTGGGAGATGAACGATCTCCTGTTCTTGGTTGTCGAGGAAAACGTACGGGCGAATTTCAAGTCGCGCCCTAAACCGTGGTTCGTCCTTACCTGGGACAAAAGGGCGTAGTTCTGTAGGTGAGTTCGCGCAACAGAAGCTGGGTTGGAAAGCCAAGAATACTTCCTTCCTTCTTACCAGCACGCTCAGCCTAGCGGTGTTCCTGGTTCTGGTTGCAGCGTGCACGCTGAGGCTCTGCGGATGAAGGCGATATTAGAAGGGGTATTCTAAATATTGGCTTTGTTTTGGCTCCTTTCTCCAACTCAGAATCCTTGGTACCGGACTTGGTGTTTGCCCTTCATAGTCTTCGCAAGCAATCGAATTTGGTTGGCGGTCAGCGGGCCTCTGATGACCTACTATTTGCGACTTTGGTTTTTGTACCAGTTTAGTGAGACCGAAGTTTTGGGAAGCGGTTACGTTGACAACGACTTCTTCGATTTTGTTATCGTCTGGATCGAGACAGCACCTTGGCTGGCTGTGCTTGCCGTGAGCTGGCTATGGTCACGTGCAAGGTGCTAAACATGGCTGAGGAGTTTCATTTGCCGGAGCTTGAGCGAGGGAATCGGCTGACCACTCGACGAGTCTCCAACGCTAGCCGAGGGCCAGCATTTTCTTAGTTCAGCCCGACGCTAGCGTGTTCAGCTCACTCTGCGAACCTGAAACTCTGCTTCGCCCGCGTAGGGAAATTGCGATGGTGGCATGGTGAAGTCTGCGCGAGTAGGATAGTTGGCCATCCAATTTCGTCTCCGCCTCATTCCCCTCTGAACATCATGACAAAAGCTACTCGACGTAATGTGATCAAAACTCTGGGCGCCGCCGCCGCTGCTGCTGGCCTCTCACCAACTGAGTCCCAAGCGTGTTCGACTTCGGCCAACACAAAAGAGTGTACTTGGGGAAAAACGAACGACCGCGTTTGGCTTGGCAGCCAGTACTGGGCTAATCCGATGGAGGATTGGCGAATCTCCGATGGAGCGGCCAATGTTCAGTCAGGTGGCGGCAATCGCAACATCCACTTGATCACACATCAGCTAACTGATCCTACTGCTGGGTTTGAAACTCAGGTCACCGTTCAGCAGATTGGCGAAGCCAAGAAGGCTGGTGGTGCTGGATTTCGCGTTGGCATCAAAACCGAAATCAACGAATACCGTAGCAACGCGTTTGCGAACAACGGACTTCAAATAGGCCTGCGTGGAAAGCAACTATTTATTGGACCTAAGTCTGTCGACACCGAATTGGATATAAAGGAGCCCACCACGCTTCGACTTGTTGCCGAAGGAGCGGGAAAGCAAGTTAAGTTGACACTTACCTCGGGAGATTACGAGGTTTCTCACACTGTCGCGGCCGATCAATTGTTGGGCAACATTGCGTTCCCGCCAGAGTATTTGACAAATATGAGTCTTGGCTTTCCAACCAAACCCTTATCGTACAACTTCTTGTTTCAGTTGCGTCGTTTGGGTTGATGGCTTCACATTGCGATAGC